>DAOTXB010000216.1:0-19280 GCA_034435575.1 Anaerolineae bacterium | reverse complement strand
GCTGGTATTGATGCACCACAAGAGCCTGTTACTGGCTTCTGGGGTCCGCGTGATGTAGTCGTGGATAATAATGGTCGTGTTTATGTCGCGGATACAGGGAATAAGCGCATCCGTGTTTATACCGGTGACGGGCAGTTCTTGCTCGATATTGGCACGGGTGGTAGTGGACCGGGGCAGTTAGATGAGCCGGCTGGTATTGCCGTGCATCCAGATGGGCGTGTGTTCGTTGCGGACACGTGGAACCGACGTGTGTCGGTCTTCAATGCGGACGGCGCTTATACGATGAGTTTCGATGTGCGTGGATGGGCAAGCGAGCCGATTGGTCGCCCGTATCTGGCAGTGGATGCTGAACGCGATATTGTGTATGTGACTGATCCAGATGTTGGTCGTGTGCTGGTTTATGATACACAGGGTAATTGTGTGGGGGCGTTTGGTCAGTTCAATGCAGAATTCCCGGATAGCACACAGTTCAGCGGTTTAGGAGGTATTGCTGTAGACCAGAATGGTAATGTCTATGTGGCAGATACTGCCTCTGGTCGTATTCTGCGATTTGCACCTTTCCCCTTACCGATACCGTCAGAAGCTGTGCCAGAAGAAGGTGTAAATGATGGTGGCGCACCTGTTGTGGTTGACCCATTGCAGGGCGGGGCAGTGGATGCACTGGCAGATCAAATTGAAGTAACTGATGAACCTATCCCACCAGATGATTCAAATGCAATCGAGCTGGATATTCCTGAAGCGACTGATGAACCGGAAGTAACGGATGAAGTTTCTGATTGATGGTGCTTCAAAGTTGCTGTAATTTGTAAGATATTGTGTCTGGAGCGTGTCTAAATGACAGGTGATACGCTCCAGTTGTTTGATGTTAACAGACGGTAATTTTTGCTTTAATGGCTGTTTATCTTCGCTTGACACTGATTCACGTGCGTGTTACAATTTTTTGTGATGTTTGGCGAAAAGTGGGCTTGAACCCGCTTTTCTTTTTAATAAGACTGTGTCACTGCGGTAAATCGCATTATTGGCACGGTATCACTTACATCAATTTTACGTAAAGCTCACCAATCATCACCCCGTAGTTTCGTGGGAGAAGACATAGAAAGCACATGAGAAACGAGTTTGAAGTAGCCTTCAACGAAATCGCGGAATTGCGATCTCTTCCGTCAGAAATTGTCTTAGAAGCATTGCAGACTGCGCTGATCTCTGCATACCGGCGTTATTCCGGTGCAAGTGCCGCGCAAAAAGTAGACGCTTCCTTTGACCCGAATAACGGACGCGCACGCATTTTCGTTGAAAAAGAAGTAATAGAAGAAGTCGACGAGAACTTTAATGCGACGACTGAAGTTGAGTTAGAAAAAGCCCGCTATTATGACCCCGAATGTAATGTTGGGGATACCATCATGGTACAGGTAGAGGGCACCACCAAGAAATTTGGGCGTATTGCCGCACAGACTGCAAAACAGGTCATCTTGCAAAAGATCCGTGAGGCAGAACGCGATTCACTCTATGAAGAATACATCGAAAAAGAGGGCGACATCCTCACAGGTAAGGTACAGAGTATTACCAATGCTTCCGTTACGGTTGGGTTGGGGCGTACCGAAGCTACGATGTATCGTGCACAGCAAATCCCTGGCGAACGTTATAAACCACACGAAACCATCCGCGTGTATTTGTTGGAAGTCAAACGTAGTAATCGTGGACCACAGATTCTAGTCAGCAGAAGTCATCGCAACATGCTCCGTCGTTTACTAGAATTTGAAGTACCAGAAATTTACAACGGACAGGTTGAGATCAAGAACATTGCCCGTGAAGCCGGGTACCGTTCTAAAGTTGCTGTTGCGGCGTTACAAGACGGTATTGATCCGGTTGGCGCTTGTGTTGGTATGCGTGGTATTCGCATCCAGAACATTGTGAAAGAGCTTCACGATGAGAAAATTGATATTATTGAGTGGAATGTCAATCAAGAAGCCTTTATCGCTAAGGCATTAAGCCCGGCGCGTGTAACCGGTGTCTATCTTGATGATGACCCTGATGTGGGGCGTACAGCTGTTGTTGTTGTGCCTGATGAAGATTTGTCTCTGGCGATTGGTCGTGAGGGGCAAAACGCCCGTCTTGCGGCGAAGTTGACCGGATGGCGCATTGATATCAAGAGCGTGACTGAGTCTGTTGAAACGGCATTGGAGCATCTTGACTCCGCTGTACTTTCACCCTTAAAAGAATCACATGCGGATATGCTTGATGATATTCGTGTGATTATGACCAAGCGTGAGAACAAACTCACGGTTATGCCGGAAGATTATAAATTGCTGGGCAAGTTTGCGACGATTGCAGAGCGCAAGTTGTTAGAAGCGCGCATGGAAGCACGTAAGGCACGCCTTGCGGAGATCAATGCAGTCAAGTCAACATTGCCACAAGAAGCATTTGAAATCTCGGTTAATAAACTTGATTTACCAGATAAAATTATTGAATCGCTTGAACCGCTGGAAAATGTCGGTGAAATTATGTTGCGATTCTTAATTGATGAAAACCGTTTACGCCGTCTTCTGGGCGGCAACGCGGAAAAAGCGCTGGAAGAAGTACAGGGCGCATTGGATAAGTTGTTCTCTGAACCAGAAGAACTACAGGAACTGCTTGAAGAAGAGACTGCTGATGAAGCTGAGGTTGTTGCAGAAGCTGAAGAGCAAGAATCTATTGAAGCAGTTGAAAGCGAAGACGTGGTGGATGTTCCGGCGGAAGTTATCGAAGAGCCGGTAAGCGCGGTAGAAGCAGATGCGCCAGCTGAAACCATCGAAGATGATGTGATCCCGGTTGCCTTCCCTGATGATTTCGACTTTGAGTCTGAAGAAGAAGCACAGAAGAAAGCACGGCGTCGTAAAGAGAAAGAAAGACAACTTCAGGCGGAAGCTGACGTCGAAGATGAAGAAGACTTCGAAGATGAAGAAGAATTCAACGAAGATGGCTCCCGTAAATCCCGTAAGAAGGAGCGCAATAAGCGCAGACAACTCATTTACGATGAGGAACTTGGACAAACCATCGCGAAACGCCGCCGTAAGGGTGGTCGTAAACGCGATGATTGGTCAAATGAATATTAACTAGTTCCATGTAAAAACCGTCATCCACATCATGTATGCACGCTTGGGCTGGCTATCCATGAACGAAAAAAGATTGCACACGGATAATGGCGAACCCCCTGTCTTCGATAATGATAATCGTATTGACTGGGAGCGGAAGCAAAAGAAGCGTAAGGCACGGCGCAATGTTAGGGCTGATGCGCCTGTCGTGTTTGAGGAAGATGCTTTAGAGTTACAGTCGTCGAAGAAGCGTAAAAGGTATCGTAAAAAACGACAGCTAATTTATGATGAAGATCTTGGGCATGTAGTCGTTAAACGACGACGACGACCTAATCGTCTGGCACAGGATGGTTTAGACGAGTGGGATTAATAACGGTAAAATAGGGTAAAGGGGCTGGATGAGTGGTTGCGCTTGTCCAGCAATTGTTCTCTTATGGTCAAAAAGCAGGCACAACCCTACCAAAAGCACATTCCCGTGCGAACCTGTGTGGTTTGTCGGGAAAAAGATGCAAAACGTCATTTGACGCGCCTAGTTCGTACTCCTGAGGGAGTTTTAGTGGATATAGGTGGTAAAGCGAATGGGCGTGGCGCATATGTCTGCGATAAGATTGACTGTTGGGAAAAAGTCGTTCAGACCGCAATTCTCAACCGGGCATTAAAAATGCAATTAACAGATCAGGATCGTCAGCGCCTACAACAGGCAATGCCGTCACCATGAATAATTTGCATGGGGGATACGGCAATTTCAAATCGAATAGCGCAGGTATACGATGCTATAGGCGATAATAATATTCGCCTTCTTTCATCAATACCTGCATGTCACACATACGGAGGTATTGATGGCTAAAGAACAACAAATCGTACTGGTACCCGATTATTTAACGGTACGTGAACTTGCGGAGTTAATTGACGCTAGTCCAATTGAAGTGATGAAGAAACTCATCGCAAATGGGATTATGGCATCCATTAATCAGCAAGTTGACTATGATACGGCGGCAATTGTCGTCGAAGAATTAGGGTTTGAGGCGCAATCGCAGAGTGCGGCGGCGGCGGCAGTTGCGGCGGAAGAACGTGCGGCGAATAGCACCCAGACCTGGCGTAAAATTTATGCGGATGAAAAACCGGAAAATCTGGATACCCGTCCGCCGATTGTGACCATCCTCGGTCATGTCGATCATGGTAAAACCACCTTACTAGACACCATTCGTAAAACAAGCGTTGCCGATGGCGAGGCAGGTGGAATTACCCAGCATATTGGTGCATATCGCGCTTTTCATGATGGTCGCCAGATTACCTTTTTAGATACACCGGGTCACGAAGCGTTCACTGCGATGCGTGCGCGTGGGGCGGCTGGTGCTGATATTGCCATTCTGGTTGTCGCGGCAGATGATGGCGTGATGCCCACAACCCGTGAAGCCCTTGACCATGCACGGGCGGCAAATGTGCCGATTGTCGTGGCAATCACCAAAGTTGATAAAAGCAATGCCAATCCTGAAATTGTCAAGCAAGGGTTAGCCGAGCTTGACCTTATTTCTGATGAGTGGGATGGCGACACGTTGATGGTACCGGTTGCGGCTTTAGAAGGCGATGGTATCGACGATCTGCTGGAAGCGATTTTGCTGGTGGCTGATGATACACAAATTGTCGCCAATCCTAAATCTGAAGCAGGGGGTATCGTTGTTGAAGCTGAGGTTGATAAGAGTCGCGGTACTGTGGCTACTTTACTCGTGATGAACGGTACACTTAATCGTGGCGACACGATCATCGCAGGGGAAACTTATGGGCGCATCAAGGCAATGTTTGATGAAGCCGGGAAGGCTGTGAAGGTCGCTGGTCCATCCACACCTGTTTCCGTACTTGGGCTGAATGATGTACCACAGCCGGGCGATGCATTTGAGATTGTCAAGAGCGAGAAAGTCGCACGTGGTGTGATTGATGATCGCGTCCGCGAAGCTGATGATCCTGAAGGTGGGGCGAAGTCTTTCACACTGGAAGATATGTTTGCACAATTTGCGGCGGGTGATGCTAAAGAGTTGAACTTGATCATAAAAGCTGATGTGCAAGGTTCATTGGAACCCATTATCAGCGAGCTTGATAACCTTTCTGGTAGTAACCGCGAAGGTATTGGCATTCGTGTATTGTCCTCCGGCATTGGTAATGTCAGTGAAAACGACATTATGCTAGCAACGTCTGCGAACGCGATTGTGATTGCGTTCAATGTTGATGTTGATAACGTAGCACGTAAAGTCGCTGACGCCAATCATATTGATGTGCGTAAGTACACCGTCATCTACAAAATGCTGGAGAGCATCGAATTGGCGCTTGAAGGTATGCTAGAGCCGATTTATGAACCGAAAACCATCGGTGTCGCTGAAGTTCGACAGGTATTCAAGGTTGGACGGAGTAGCATTGCGGGTAGCTATGTTGTTTCAGGCGAAATTCGACGTGGCAGTGGCGTGAAAGTGCGTGTGAAGCGCGGTAAAGATGTGCTCGTTGAATCAACGGGTGTGAGTTCGTTGAAGCGCGTGAAAGAAGATGTTCGTGAGGTTCGTCAGGGCTTCGAGTGTGGGATCAACCTTGATAAGTTTGATACTTTTGAAGAAGGTGATCGCCTCGAATTCTTCGTCATGGAACGTGCGAACTAAATAATACATAAATTCTTTGAGGGGCGTGACTACCGCGCCCCTTTTGTTTGTATCGATCATTTGAGCAAGGGCATAAATTATGACGATTAAACAGGAGCGTATGTCTGAACAGATACGCGCTATCCTGAGTGAACTATTATTGCGCGAGGTCAGCGATCCGCGTTTACAAGGTGTGACTGTGACTGAGGTCAAACTTGATCCCGAGTTAATGTTTGCCGATGTATATGTGAACGCACTCGGTGATGAAGGGCGTGAAGAAGAAGTTTTGGTCGGGTTGGAACGTGCTAACGGATTTTTGCGCCGAAAGGTGGGGGCGCGTGTCCGATTGCGTAATACACCAGAATTGCATTTTCACTGGGACAAGACCTTAGAACGTGCTGAACGCATCAATCAATTGTTGAATGACTTAGAAATTCCTCCTGCGGATGAAGTGGACGAAGAAGACGATGACGATTTCTAAAACGGAGTGGTCAAAGTCTACACGATTGGTTGAGGAAGCCGAACGTATTTTGATTGTGTCTCACATTTCACCGGATGGTGATGCTCTGGGATCATTACTAGGGCTGGGTAATGCATTGCGCGCACTTGGCAAAACGGTTGATTTCGCTCTGGATGATGGTGTACCGGATTTTCTTGAATTTCTGCCCGGCGCAGACACTGTAAAGTCTAAGCTGACAGTTGGCGAATGGGATGTGATGATCTCAGTTGACGCGAGCGATGAAGTGCGTACAGGCAAAGTTGGCGAATTTGGACGTTCACGCAGTAAAAAGGTCATTAATTTAGATCATCACGGCACAAACACGCTGTTTGGTGACGTGATTATGGTAAATTCTGTCGCTGTTTCTGCGACTGAGGTTATTTTCCGTTGGTTGGATGAGATGGACTTCGCATTTACGTCGACTGTTGCAACGCCATTGCTCACAGGTCTGGTCACCGATACGCTGGGTTTTCGTACCAGTAACGTAACCGCAGATACGCTAGCAATCGCACAGACATTGATGGAAAACGGCGCGTCACTTACCGAAATTACGGAGCGCACGCTCGATACAAGATCGGTTCTTGTAATTAATCTGTGGAAGACCGCTATGGCGAGTGTAGAATTGCACGAAGGTGGGGTGATTGTCGCTAATGTTACACAAGAAGCCCTCAAAAAAGCCGGTTTACAAGAAATGACTGATGGTGGTCTGGTTGGCTTTCTTGTTAGAGCCAATGAAGCGATGATCTCAGTGGTTTTCAAAGAACACGCAGATGGCAATATTGAACTAAGTATGCGCTCTAAGCCCGGATTTGACGTAGGTAGTGTAGCGTTTGATCTGGGTGGTGGCGGACATAAGCAAGCGGCAGGTGCGACCATTGACGGTCCGCTAGAAGACGCCCGTGCGCGTGTCATACCACTTTTAGTGCAAGCGGCGAAGAAGGGAACGCTAATCATTGCCTGATCCGTTCGGTATTCTAAATATCAACAAACCGGCGGGGATGACCAGCCACGATGTCATTAATCAGGTGCGGCGCGGGTTGAAGATCAAAAAAGCCGGACATGCTGGTACGCTTGACCCGATGGCAACCGGTGTATTGATCGTCTGTGTTGGCGCGGCAACTCGTTTGAGTGAGTATGCGATGGCATCACAAAAGCGTTATAACGCACGGGTGATGTTGGGCAAAACCACGGATACATATGATGCTGAGGGTAAGGTGGTTCATGAGCGAGATGCCTCTCACATCACGCGTGAGGATGTTGAGGCGCTATTGCCCGTGTTTACCGGTGATATTGAACAATTGCCACCCATGTATAGCGCTATCAAGCGAGACGGCAAAAAGCTGTATGAATTAGCGCGTGAGGGTAAAACGATTCAACGTGATCCCCGTGCAGTCACTATACACAGTTTAGCGCTATCAAATTGGGAGACATCTGAATTTTCTCTGGCGGTCACTTGTAGCTCAGGGACATATATTCGTAGCCTCGCGCATGACATCGGTGAGCGACTTGGTGTGGGAGCGCATCTTTCTGGCTTGACCCGAACCGCAAGCGGCGCATTCACGGTGGAATCAGCAGTGGATTTAGACACTTTGCTGGCGGCAGATGATTGGCAGACCTACTTACAAGCGCCTGATGTTGCGGTGATGGATCTTACTGCGGTGCATTTAACATCCTCGGATACCGATCATATTCAACATGGTAGAACGCCATTGGATGCACCACCAGCAACGACTGATTATGCCCGAGCCTATACACCAGAAGGCAATCTGTTAGCGATCTTACGCTCAAATAATGGAAGATGGCGACCACATAAGGTATTCTTGACAAGAACTTCGTGACCCCAGAGCGACTCTATGCCTGATAATCACATTTATGACCTTTCACAAGCACATATCACTCAGCCATCCGTTGTCACAATCGGCGTGTTTGATGGCGTCCATGTCGGACATCAGTATTTAATTCGTCGTGTAGTTGAAGAAGCGCATGCGTCTAACAAAGTTGCTATTGTTCTGACGTTTTTTCCGCATCCTGATGTTGTGATTCGTGGCATTGAGGGACGGTATTATTTGACCACACCGGAACAGCGCGCGCGTGAATTGCTCAACCTCGGCGTAGATTATGTGGTTACACAGACATTCGATGATGCAATCCGTCATGTACGAGCCGCGAGTTTTGTGGATCATCTGCTTCGTCATCTCAACATGAAGGTGTTACGTGTAGGCGATGATTTTGCAATGGGTTATAAACGCGAAGGAGATGTGTCATTTCTCCGGGAGCAGGGGGCTGAAAAAGGCTTCGACATACAACCGATTGATCTGCTACAGGCGAATGACACGCATGATGTGATTAGTAGCAGTCGTATTCGCTCGGCATTGGCTGAGGGAGACATGGCGCAGGTACATAGCTTGCTTGGTCGCAGTTATGCGGTTTGTGGCGAGGTGATACACGGTAAAAAACGGGGACGCTCGATTGGTTTTCCAACCGCGAACATTCATGTGTGGGAGAAGCAATTGATCCCTCAAAATGGTGTGTATGCAGGTTGGGCATATTTGAGTGATGATCGGCATGGGGAGCGCTTTATGGCGATGACTAATGTCGGTATTAGCCCCACATTTATGAATACCGACATCAGCGTAGAACCCTATTTACTGGATTTTGACCGTGATATTTACGGGCAAGCTGTGACGCTCACATTTGAGAAGTATCTGCGTCCAGAAGCGAAATTTGATAATTTGGATGCGCTTATGGCACAGATCAAGCGTGATGTTGCCAATGGCAAACGTTTTCTTCAATCGCAGGATAGTAACGCATAATCCGCTGATGTGACAGATTTTCACTATGAATTGTCTTTTTTGGGCAATCGATACCCGAGTCGACGCATCAATTCCTCATCACTGCGCCAATTTTTCAGGACTTTTACGCGTAAATCTAAAAATACTTTGTGACCGAGCATCCGTGCAATTTCTTTACGAGATTGCATTCCGAGATTTTTAATCATGTCGCCGCCTTTGCCGATGATGATTCCCTTTTGAGACTCTCGCTCGACGTAAATGATGGCACTGATGTAGGTGAGTTGCTCTGTACGGTCTTTATAATCGTCAACTTCTACCGCCACGGAGTGTGGAATTTCTTGTTCCGTATTGAGGATGATCTTCTCACGAATCATCTCCGCAACAATGAAGCGCATACTCACTTCACTTACTTGATCGGCAGGGTAATAACGCGGTCCCTGCGGTAAGCGTTCCATCAATTGCTTGACAAGATGCTTGATTTTGATCTTTTCCGCGCCACTGACGGTTTCTGCAAGATCATGGTCAATTATCTGCGGGTGTGCTTCTGGTAAGGTGCCCGGAGAATCCAGTAAATCCGCTTTGTTGAGGGCAAGGATAAGGGGTGTGTCGCCCTTCATTTGCTTAAGTATATCCGCAATATGTTCGTCCTTCTTGTTGGGTGGGGCTGAGGCATCCATCACCCACAGGATCATGTCAGCATCTTTGATGGCATCTTCCGCGACTTTGACCATATATTCACCGAGTTTATGATGTGGCTCGTGTAATCCAGGCGTGTCCACAAATAGTATTTGTCCGGAATCATCGGTATAGATCCCTAGTTGTTGTCTGCGGGTAGTTTGTGGTTTGTGTGTAACAATTGCAATTTTCTGGTCGAGAATCGCGTTAATCAGTGTCGATTTACCGACATTGGGACGACCTACCACCGCGACTACGCCGGAGCGATGATCTTCAGGAAGCTCGTCCTCAAAAATTGAACTCATATCAGTCATGTATGTTGTCCTGTAATTGGTCTTGTTGCCATTGTGTGAATGAAACATAGCGTGGCAGATACGCCACGAGGCGGGGTAAGATTTCAGCGTTTTCTGGCGCAATAAGCCCGTTAATTTGTGTGATCGGTTTTGTCGCGTGTGCATCATCATAGGCATACACCTGTACTGATAATGCCATATCCAGCCACTTAATCTGTATCATCTCATCCACGCCATCATTACGATACCCCAAAACATCCGCACGCGGGTACAGATTGTTTTTCGTCAGGATGAAGTTGAACGCCTCATCGCCGGTGAGCATGTCGCCATAATCTAGCGCCAACAAGCCCGGTACGATAGCAAGATGAGGCTTACCAAGATACGGTAGGGCATATCGAATCATCATGTCATCGTTGAGTATAGGTGTCATATCAGCGGGAATTTGGCTATTGGGATGGAGCAGTAGGGTTGTACCGTCGGTTTGAAGCAGTGTTCCGGTGAAGGTGTCTCCTACCGGAACACGATCTGGAATGCGTTTTTGTGGCATTATTTAATGGGTGGCTTCTGCATCATCATCGCTGTGGTCATCATCGTGATGATGTCCATGATATTGTGGTTCATTGATGTCATCGAATGATTCCCAGGGACGTACCAACCCCGCCCATGCACCAATTCCAAGAATGAGGGTGAATGCCCCTGCGACAATTAACATGCCGATGACATCTCCATTTGCGTTACCATCTATCACACCCCATCCTAACGCCACAATAATAATGGTTAGCCCGAATCCAGCAATGCCGGCAAGGGATAACGTGAGAGCGGTTTGACCCGTACGTGGGTTAGGTTTAGGTGTGGTTTCGTCTTCCAGTGTTTCTATCGCAGGCGCGTCAATGATTTCGGTTGCCACTGCGTTTATCTCCTCGTGTAAATGCGGATATGTTCATAACTTTATTATACGCTGATTTTGACGTTTCCTGAATACACAGTCAAGTTTTTAAGCCTAAGTCTATAAATCGGGTGATAAATTCTGTGAATAAGTGATCGAAAATTTGAAATATTCAGGTAACTCTATTTGTTTGGTGGGCTGTGGCAACCTGTCCATAATATGAAACTGGGCATGATGATTTGACTTGAATTTCCCACATGGTGTCGCAATATTGCTCACAAGTTTACTACACAATGTTGTACAGGATTTCACAATCTATCGACTAGAATACCTACATCATGCAATGCGCCACAAAATTTCATCTCATAATGATTAATTTATTGTAATAATAGATGTAAGATTTGGTTGAGAACTTATTACACATTACATTAAGCCTTAAGGGGGTAAATCAATACTATCATAATACATTGTGCAAAATTTACAACGTTTATACCTAATATTTTGGTTTTATCATACAATAGACTTCATAGTATGACATTTGTCACGTCATATTACGGATGAAGTTCAATTTGAATCATACGCATGATTCTCTACAATTGTCATCAGGTGTACAAACTATGTTGATGACGAGAACATGCAATTATTAATAACATAGGGAGTACAAATATTATGCTAGAAAATACACAGATACCTAAGGAGTCTGAAGAACCTATGTATGCTAAGGAACACGTCCACAGTAAAATCGGTCTGGAAGCAGTTGGCTTAAAAACTACAGATGTCAAAAAGCTCCATGTCCATTGGAATCTTAACCCGTCTGAACTTTATGAACACATCGTCAAGAATGGCGAAGGTGTAATTACTGATGACGGCGCAATCCGCATTTTGACTGGTCAATACACTGGACGTAGCCCGAAAGATAAATTTGTGGTTAAACAGTCCCCGTCCGAAGACATCATCTGGTGGGGCGACATCAACCAACCGGTAACACCGGAAATTTTTGACCATATGTATGAGAAGGTGCTGAATCACCTCAGTCATCGCCGTGACCTTTATGTGCTGGATGCCTTCTGTGGAACAGATAACGATTATCGTTTGCCGTTGCGCGTTGTCAGCGAAGTTGCTTATCATGGTCTATTCTCATGGAATATGTTTGTCCGTGCCAATGAAGAAGAACTTGCTACCCATAAACCAGAATTTACAGTTCTTGCGGCACCAACACTCATCGCCAAGCCTGACGAAGATGGTACCCGCACCGGTACGTTTATCGGCGTGAATATGGAGAAGAAACTTATCATCGTCGTCGGTACGATGTATTCTGGTGAAGTAAAGAAGGGCATCTTCTCAGTGATGAACACTGTTCTGCCGGACAAGGGTGTTATGCCGATGCACTGTTCCGCGAACGTCGGTCCGGATGGCGACTCGGCTGTTTACTTCGGTCTGAGTGGTACGGGTAAAACCACCCTCAGTGCAGATGCCTCTCGCACACTTATCGGTGATGACGAACATGGTTGGAGTGATAACGGCGTGTTCAACTTTGAAGGTGGGTGCTATGCGAAGACCATCCACCTGAGCCCCGAAAATGAGCCGGAAATTTATGCAACGACCAAGATGTTCGGCACTATTCTAGAAAATGTCCCATTACGCGAAGATCGTTCACCGGATTTTGATGATCTGCGTTATACGCAGAATACACGTTGCTCATACCCGATTCACTACATCCCGAATGCCAGTGAAACCGGTCATGCTGGGCACCCGAAAAACGTTGTGTTCCTGACTGCGGATGCTTTCGGTGTATTGCCTCCGATCTCTAAATTATCACCGGAACAAGCGATGTACCACTTCATCAGTGGTTATACCGCGAAGGTGGCTGGTACAGAGCGTGGTGTTACAGAACCAACCGCAACCTTCAGTGCCTGCTTCGGTGCGCCATTTATGCCATTACATCCAACTGTTTATGCAGAACTACTGGCAGAAAAGATCAAAGAACACGGTTCACAGGTGTGGCTAATCAATACTGGTTGGCAGGGTGAACCGGGAACCGACGAAAGTGATCGTATGAGCCTTAGCTATACACGTCGTATGGTCAACGCCGCGCTTGACGGTGAACTTGACAATGTTGAATACAAAGAAGAACCGTTCTTCGGTCTGATGATCCCGCAGGAAATGCCAGATGTTCCGGCAGAAATTCTGCAACCGAAAAATGCATGGGCGAATAAAGACGGCTATGATGCCAAAGCAAATCAATTGGCAGAGATGTTCCGTAAGAACTTCGAACAGTTCAAAGATCATGCGTCAGAAGAAATCCTGACCGGTGGACCAAAGGTCTAAGAGATTGCTGAGTGCGGCGGTTTAGGACTGAAGCCCTGCATGAAGTTACGGTAAAATGGGCAGAGATCAGAGTTCGTTCTGGTCTCTGCTTTTTCGTGAATTTTTATTTGAACAATACTAGGAGAAAATTGGATGACTAACCCAATTCGTGTAGCAGTGACCGGTGGTGCCGGTCAGATTGCATATAGTTTACTGTTTCGCATCGGTAATGGTGAGGTATTTGGTCCTGATCAGCCGGTGATTTTACAAATTCTGGAAATTCCGCAGGCATTGGATGCACTCAAGGGTGTAGTGATGGAGCTTAAAGACTCCGCACAATCATTGGTGCATGATATTATCGCTTCCGATGATCCAAACGTTGCTTTCAAAGATGCTAACTGGGTGATCCTCGTTGGCGGTAAACCACGCGGACCCGGTATGGAACGTGCTGATTTATTGGCGCAGAATGGTCAGATTTTCGTTGGACAGGGCAAGGCGATTAATGATAACGCGGCTGATGATGTACGGATTGTAGTCGTCGCGAATCCTTGCAATACGAATTGCTTAGTTGCGAAATCCAACGCACCAGATATTCCCGCAGATCGTTGGTTTGCGATGACCCGTCTGGACGAGAATCGTGCTAAGGCACAACTTGCTGACAAAGCTGGTGTATTGACGACACAAGTAACAAATGTTGGTATCTGGGGTAATCACAGCGCCTCGCAGTTCCCGAACTTTGAAAATGCTAAGATTGATGGTAAGCCAGCGACAGAAGTCATCACCGACCGTGATTGGCTGGAAGGCACGTTCATGACCACTGTCCAGAAGCGTGGTGCAGAGATTATTGCGGCACGTGGAAAGAGTTCTGCGGCAAGCGCGGCAAACGCTGCCCTTGATACCATTCGTTCGCTGATTACACCGACAGCCGACGGCGATTGGTTCAGCGCGGCAGTGCTCAGTGATGGTAATACTTATGGCATTGAAGAGGGCATTTTCTATTCCTTCCCACTAAAAACAGATGGGAACGGATCATGGGAATTTGTTGAAGGTCTGGAACTGAGTGATTATGCGAAGGGCAAAGCCAAAGCCACAGAAACTGAATTGGTGGAAGAACGTGAAGCCGTTAAGGCTATGATCTAGTGCGTGCTAGATTTTCTGTTTGCAGATAACACATAAACAAGATGTAAGAAGACACGGTGAAAATGCCGTGTCTTTTTACTTTAATCTTCGTTTAACTGTGAGCCGACAAAATCATCATAGCCATTCTTGAAGTCTTCAATGGAAACCGCTGTTTTGCCCTCAAGTTGTACTTTCGTCGGATAAAATAGTTGATCTTTACCCGTGCCAATAGCAACACGTCCTTTAAATGTGGTCACTTGCCCCGGCTTGACAATATTTGCGGTTAAATCAGCAAGATTGATCGGGCGTGTTTCTGAAGTGCGGGTATAGCCTTCTAAAATTTTGAGCTTTTTACCCTGCCACATCGTATAAGTGCCGGGCCAGGGCATATACGCACGGATCATCTGCTCCACACCGTCTGCATCAAGATTCCAGTCAATATTGCCATCTTCACGTTTGAGTTTAGGGGCATAGGTGACACCGTTATCAGGTTGTTCTTTCGGTTCGATAGCACCAATGAGATAACCAGGCAGTGTGTGGATGAGCAAATTTGCGCCAAGCATCGCCAGACGATCATGTAGAGTTTGCCCTGTTTCATAAAAATCGACAACGGTTTTGACCTTTGACAGGATTGGACCTGTGTCTAAACCAGCATCCATTTTCATGATTGTGATCCCTGTTTCTTGATCACCCGCCCGTATCGCCGCTTGAATTGGCGCGGCACCACGCCAACGTGGGAGGAGCGACCCGTGAATATTCAATGACCCATGCGGTGGGATATCTAATACCTCTTGCGAGAGTATCTGCCCGAAGGCGGCAACGACATAGACATCAGCATCCCACTTTTTAAGCTCCTCAACCGCTTCCGGTTTGCGGATTTTTTCTGGTTGGAAAACAGGGATGTTATGTTCGAGCGCTGTCTCTTTTACAGGTGACATTTGGATTTCTTGTTTGCGCCCAACAGGACGATCAGGTTGTGTGACCACGCCGATCACATCATGAAATTTAATTAAGGCGTTAAGGGCATAGACGGCGAAATCGGGTGTGCCCATGAAGACGACTTTTGCCATTGTGCGTAGTTCCTAAGCTGAATAAAATGCAACATTGCTTTATATCAGTATCGTATGATTCGTCAGAAATCGCAATGAGCGACGTGGTATTGTCGTCGGTTGCCACCCGAAAGCGCGCATGGTAACATGCGTATTTGCATTTTGACTTCATAATCATAGGGGCTTTTGATGACACAGAAAACCGCATTCGTTACCGGAATCTCCGGTCAGGATGGTTCTTATCTAGCAGATTTACTGGTGGATAAAGGGTATCATGTCGTTGGTATGTTGCGCCGTTCCACCAATTATCGTTATCCGAATCTGGATCATCTTATCGGTAACATCACCCTAGAATATGGTGATCTTATTGATGGTGATGCCATTGGATCTTTAATTGCAAAATATCAACCGGACGAAGTTTACAACATCGCCGCACAATCTGTCCCCGCTGATAGCTGGAATCAGCCACTTGTCACGGCAGAGATTACCGCAGTAGGCGCGGTTCGTGTTATGGAAGCTGTACGCCGACACAAGCCAGATGCTAAAGTTTATCAAGCCACGAGCCGAGAGATATTTGGTGGTGTGCCGGATGAAGTTGTTGATGAGAAGACTTCATTTGAAGCCAATAATCCCTACGGCATTGCAAAACTATACGCACATCTAATGACAACGAACTATCGTGAATCCTATGATATGTTCGCCTGTGGTGGCATCTTGTTTAATCATGAAAGCCCGCGTCGTAGCTTACACTTTGTCACGCGTAAAGTCACGATGGCGGTTGCGTGCATCCATCTTGGTATAGAAAACCCGCCAGTGAACGAAGCCGGTGAGCCGTTAGTTACAAACAATAAAGTGAAGCTGGGTAATCTGGATGCAGTGCGTGATTGGGGTTATGCCAAAGAATATGTGGAAGCAATGTGGCTAATGCTTCAGCAGGATAGTCCTGAAGATTATGTGATTGCGACCAACACCATCTTTACAGTGCGTGATCTATGCCGGATCGCATTCGATCGGGTTGGTCTAAACTGGGAAGATTATGTTGAAATTGATGAACGTTTCATGCGCCCGACCGAAATTGCGGCATCGCGTGGTGATTACACCAAAGCCAAGACAAACCTTGGGTGGGAGCCGAAGACTTCATTTGAAGAGCTGACGCGCTTAATGGTTGATGCTGATGTGGCTTTGCTCAAAAAATAATGGGAACGTCGATTGATTCCAATGTGAGATAAGTGGTGAAGATGTTCCACATTGGTTATCTTTAGACATTAAATCTTTTAATGGTGACTTAGGGTAATGTTATTATGCTGTCGAAAAAATGGGTACTCGCGAAACCGCTGTCAGAAGCGTATCTCAGGCAATATGGCACAATTAGCCCTGTGCTAGCGCAGGTACTTAGCAATCGTGGCGTTGATAGCCCCCGTGCAGTGGAGCGTTTTCTTTACACCAGAGAATACACTGCAACACCCTTTACTGATATGCCTAAAGCGGTAGACCTCATCTTGCGGACGATTAAACGACGTGATCCAATTGTTGTTTATGGGGATTTTGATGCAGACGGGGTGACATCTACCGCGGTTATGGTGCATGCCCTGCGAGAACTCAAAGCGGATGTGATACCATATATTCCACATCGTGTCGATGAAGGCTATGGACTAAATACGCCTGCCCTACAAGACCTTGCAAAACAGGGCAAGAAGTTAATCATTACCGTAGACTGTGGCATTCGGTCAGTTCAAGAAGTGGATGATGCGAAAGCCGCTGGTCTAGACATCATCATTACAGATCACCATTCATTAGGTCCAGAATTACCGCGCGCAGACGCTATTGTGAACCCGCAACGTGAAGAAGATCCCATGTTAATTGCCGGTGTGGGTGTTGCCTATTTAATGGCACGGGCATTGCATCGTGAAGCGCAGAAAACATGGAACAATGGACGTAAACCGTTCGATCCTGACGATCTGCTTGATCTAGTCGCGATTGGCACGGTTGCTGATCTTATGCCGTTGAATCGTGTTGAGAATCGTCGTCTGGTGAGTCGTGGTTTGGAGAAACTCAATTCTTCCCCACGACCCGGTGTGCAGGCATTGATGGAAATTATCAACGCAGACCCGGGCACGGTT
The DNA here is from genome assembly GCA_034435575.1 of Anaerolineae bacterium. Lineage (GTDB taxonomy): Bacteria > Chloroflexota > Anaerolineae > Aggregatilineales > Phototrophicaceae > JAVJSU01. Next base: position 1,848 of record DAOTXB010000216.1, on the reverse strand, counting down.
ACTGCTTCGACCATTGGTTTTGGTCTGGGACCACGTATCAACGCGGCGGGTCGTCTGGATAGTGCTTTGATCGCCTATGCGTTGTTGATGTCGCCGAATCTTGATGAAGCGCGACATTATGCCGAAAAATTGCAAGAACTCAATTCTCAACGTCAAGAGTACACGCGTGATGCACAAGAAACTGTCAAAGAGTATCTGGATGAAACGGAAACGGACGAAGTGCCGTTAATCTTTGCGGCGGATTCGAGTTTTAAGCCAGGAATTGTTGGTCTGGTTGCCGGGCGCATCACCGAAGAATATTTTCGTCCATCGGTTGTGGTGCAAGAAGGCGAAAGCGAGAGTCATGCCTCGTGTCGTAGTATTCCGCAGTTCAACATCACTACTGCGCTTGATCAATGTGCCGATTTGCTCGTGAGACATGGTGGGCACGCTTTAGCGGCAGGATTTACGGTGATGAATGAAAATATTCCAGCACTTCGTGATCGCTTGATTACAATGGCAAATGATAGCTTACGTGGTCAGGCTCTTGTGCCGATGCTAGAGATTGATTTGGCGATTGATATTCATCGGCTGAATAAACAGCTTGTGGAAGAATTATCTCTGCTTGAACCCTGTGGGAATGGTAATCCGTTACCGATATTTATGTCCAAAAATGTTCATGTGGCTGAATGTCGTGCGGTTGGTAAGGATGGGAAACATCTAAAGCTCAAAATTTCACGGGCGAGCCAACCACCGCTGGATGCTATCGGTTTTGGTCTGGGTGTGTGGACGACTCAGATGCCTGATCGTATTGACATTGCTTATCAGCTAGAGATCAACGATTGGAATGGTCGCCAATATTTGCAGGCAAATTTGCAGGATATTCGCCCTGCTAAGGATTGATATACACCCATGCGGTTGATCACAACATGTTTAGTCGTTTTTTTGAGTATTAGCCTCGTTGTTGCACAGGATGATTCTGATTATCAGCCAGATTCAAACGTATTTGGTATTGTCGAGGGGATGTGGTTTCCAGAGTTAACCTGTGGTCTCAATCCCGGCTGGGAACGTTTGATCTTTGATTGGAGCGCGCATCAACCAGAAAGTGCTGAGGATTGGATGCCTTTCCTCAATATTCCTGATGAATGGTTGTGGTCAGCGAATGATTGCAATCGTGAAATTGTTGCTGTGGTCAAGAATACGCCTGCATGGGCGACAGATGGCTTACCGGGGGCGGGGGTGCCACGCGGGTTGTATCTACCGATTGATGACCCTGATAACGTGTGGGCAAGTTTCATGCGTCGCACAGCAGAATACTATGCCAGCCGGGGTGTGCATCGCTTTATCATCTGGAATGAACCCGATATTGACCGCGAAACGTATGGCTTTGAGTTTGAAGGAAATCTTGAAGATTATTATCAGATGGTGCGCGTGGCATATCTCGCCGCGCAAGAGGGCAACCCTGATGCGCGAATTCACCTTGCGGGCACAACCTACTGGCATGATGTGAACTCAGGGGAACGCCTGTATACAGAGCGTTTACTGGAACGGATTTCGCAGGACGAAGACGCTGAACAACATAATTTTTACTTTGACTCGCTTAGTTTGCACATCTATTTTCGTGCGGACACGGTTTACGATATTGTGCGTATCTATCGTGAGTTGCTCGATCAGTACGGGTTTGAGGATAAAGCGATCTGGATTACGGAAACGAATGCCAGCCCAAACTTAGATCCGAATTGGCTTGTGGAACGTCCACAATTTCAGATCACGGTGGAGCAACAGGCGGCGTATATTGTACAGGCAGTTGCGCTTGGTTTAGCCGCCGGTGCAGAACGTATCGCGGTCTATAAGCTGTACGATCAATTT
>DAOTXB010000215.1:0-20549 GCA_034435575.1 Anaerolineae bacterium | reverse complement strand
ATGAAAACGAGGCAAAATGTACGTCGAGTGCTTCCTCAAGGCGAATTTGTAACTCAAATAATGTTTTATTTAGTTGATCCGAGGCGACTTGACCGTTCATACCGGCAATTTGCCAGAAAACGGGTTCGTTTTTCTCCGCATTTGGACCGAGCACTTGTCGATTGACCACACCTTGCTGATCAATTAGGACATGCAGACCCGCCTCTGTAATCTGACGACAAATCTCTTCGATTAAGTGAGAAGCACGGTTGCGGTCGTTGGCTGGAATCATCAAATGCGCGACCCAGAAATTACGGTCTGTTGCTAGTGATGACCGCAGTCCAATCTGAGCAAGTCGCTTTGTCCATAGTTGGCGGGGAATATCGGTGAGGATACCCACACCGTCGCCTTCACCGTCAATGTATCCTGTACGGTGACCCATTCTTGCAAGACCTTCAATTGTGCGCTTTACGTTGCCGTGTGTTGCTTGTCCACCCTTGCGGACTGCACAAATTAAAGCACAGGCATCACGATGTTGTGTATCAAGGGGATGTAACTCATCATTTGATGATTGTGGTGTCTGGTGACTCATCATATCTCTAGTACACCTTCCATACGTATGCTGATAGGTATTCGATGGTTCGGCAATAAGTTTTTAGTTTGGTTTTTGTTTGTGATGCATACTGAATGAAGTATGCGAATTTGTAAGGTTGTAATAAGTAACGTTGAATGGTCAATCAATTAGACTTTTTGTTTGATAGCACCAAAAAAGCGCATCAACACACTATGTAATTTAACAGGAAACAGTCAATATGCGTAGATACACAGTAAATGAGATTAATCAACTTAATTTGTGGCATGTTGCACAAAGAGGGACACAAAATTGTTGGCATTTGTCGTTAATTGGTAGAGTTAAAGCATATGTACTGTGCTTGCCACATATGCCTATGATCACTAATTCAGTGTCAACAAACGCCTAATTGTCAGTGCTAGGTGAAGGGCAAGCCGTGTTTCAGGACGATTTAGATCTATTTCTGCGATTTCGTTGATCCGATTCATCCTGTAGAGCAATGTATTGCGATGAACGATCAACATTTCCGCAGTTTGGCTCAAATTTCCATGACACGTAAAGAACGCTTCCAGAGTTTTGATTAGGTCGGCATGTTGGCGCATATCATACTCAAGTAATGGTCCAAGCGTGCGTTCAGTAAAGCTGAGTAATTTCTCTCGATCAGAGAGACTGAGAATTAATTGATAAACACCCAGATCACCAATGTATAAGGGCACATCCGTTTGTAAGCGGACTGCAAGTTCTAACGCCTGAACCGCATCACGGTAGCTGGTTCGCCAAGCACTAATATCGCGGGCGGCTTGACCTAGACCGATTGCTACTTTGTTTTGTGGATATTGGCGCTGAATTTCGCTTGAAAATGCTTGTGCAAGTTTCATACTACTATCGATTGGGTCTTTTGGATCAGTGGCATGGAATACGAGAACTTCTTCTTCTCGTTCGCGTTGCCAGACTAGTGCAGAGGCATGTTGGCTATTGATAACAGTATTGACGAGTGTTTCTAGTCGCCGCGTAGAAGGACTTTTACTGTCTCTCCAAGAGAGAACAACCGCGATATGGGTTTGTGTCATATCGTGCTCAAAGCGCTCGCCCTGACGAATCGCTTCTTGATGACTAACATCGCCAATCAATAACCGATCTAGAAACGTCCCACGTAGTCGTTTTTCAGTATCGCTGATGGCTTTGGCTTTTGCCATTTCAAGCGCGCATGCCGCCGCACCATGTTCTGCTACCAATGCATCAATATCGTCAAGATCATTGTCTCGTCCGATGATGGATAAGTAGCCTCGTCCAATACTATTAGTGACGACGGGTGCAACTAGCCGTGCCATGCCGGCAAGTGGCAATGACTGTATAAGTACCACATTATCAACATCTGCGACACGATGACGATCTTGAAACTCTACAGGCAGATTATCGACTTTACGTAAAAAGCTCTCAATTTCTTCCCATGATGCAACGAATTGTGGTTGATCTGTGCTATCAATAATCCGTAATCGCTTGTCCTGTAAAACAATTGCTTTATTGGTAAGGCGTGCCATCGTGTTAATGAGCTCCGCCATGCCTTCGTTACGGGAAGAAATTTGTGTTAACTGCCGATAGATTTGTGTGCCGCGTCTTTCAATTTGCACTTTGCGGTCAATCAAAAGTCCGACAATTGCTTTTTCGACAAGGCGGATTCGGCTGTTGGGGGGGAGGGTTAGCACCGGAATACCATATGCTTTCGCTTCTGCCACAGCAGTTGGCGATGGCTGACCGCCAAGTACGACTGCCGCCGCTTGTTTTTCCGCCGCCCAACGCACAATTTCTAATGCCGTTGTTCGTAATGCGTTTCCATCTTCACTGGATGCAAGTAGAATGATCTCACCAGCCTGCAATGTTTTACCTGCGATATTGTCTTCAGGATAAACAACGCTTGTCCATGTAACAGACCGATTGAGCAAACCGTCGCCAGCGATGACACGCGTGCCCAAAGGCAGGGCAAGTTTGCGTACGTCTTCAACCGTAATTGTCTCTGATACCTCAGTGTGGTTCCCTGATTGCATTACAAATTCCTGACACGACCCAGAACAAAGTCAATTGTTTATTTTACCTAAGCATAGCAATATATGAAATTATTTGTTAATTATAAAGTAAGTGCTATATAAAATTGTTGGTTCGTGGATGTGTCTTGCCCGATTTATGTTTCTCCTGTGAGTATTCCCATACCAATTACTGCGGCAAATGTGAGCAAGGTGAAGCCAAGAAAATCTTGTTCAGGACTCACATAAAAATTAATTAATGCCAAGACCATCATCAATGTCCCTGCAATCCATGTAAGCGGGCTAACGTGCCAGCGTTGCATGTTTTGATATAATCCAGACCCGAGAAGTACTATCGCACCACTTGCTGGCACTGTCCAATTTGGTATATCACCTTCTGGTATTATCGATAAGATGGCGAAAATAAATACAAGAAGAAACCATGTGATACGCTCAACACGTGCTTCTTTGCTGGATTTGCGTCTTGCCATGAACACCTCAATTGTCTTTGATTAACGACAATTATACAATAGATGGTTTGAAAGCGTGAATTTCTATCGCTTATGACACTGTGAGAGGGCAACACTTGCAAAAGAACATACTACACTGGCTTATATTTTGTGGCATCGTTTTGATCATTACTGCATGTGGTGCGCGTGATGCTCAGGTGGATACTGGTCCTCGTCTGGTTGAAGACTCAACATTACAGCCGACCTCAGTATTGCCCACGCGTATTCTCAGTCCAACACCTGAGTTAACTGTAGTACCAGTAACAAACGAAGTGTTGTCGCCCTTACAGCAGGTTACGGTAAATGCAGATTTTGTGCTGGTAACACCTACTTTGCCACCGAGTAAAACACCAACGCAAACGCCAACAATTACACCAACGGTGACACAAACACCTACACCAACCGTTACTGTCACCGCTACTGCAACTTTCCCTCAATTTCCAACAAGTGTTGTACTGCCTGTGACTGCTGTCGTCGCGCAACCGATACCAGAAGTTTGCTTTAGCACATGGTTCTTCGCAGAACCTAGACCTGCGGGTTGTCCGCTGAGTGTGCCCTCAACGAGTGCCGGGGTTTATCAATCATTCCAAAATGGTTATATGATCTGGGTCGGTTTACAGGATGCAATTTATGTCTTCTATAACGATACGCGCTTGCCACGATGGGAAGTATATCGTGATCAATTTGAAGAAGGCATGGCAGAAGACGATCCGTCGTTTAACAATGCCCCAACCGCCAACTTATGGCAACCGCGCCGTGGATTTGGCATGTTATGGCGCGCAAATACCACAGTTCGTGATCGTATAGGATGGGGCACTATCCCGCTAGAGATCCCCTATAGCGTACAGGTACAAAATGCAACTGATGGCACAATTTTCTTGAGTGATCCAGATGGTGGCGTATTCAGCGCTTTGCCGGGTGGTCAAACATGGCAACGGTATAGTGGTTTTTAATGGTATGAAAGATGGATAATCATGAGTAAAAAGATTGGGATTTTGACGGGTGGCGGTGATGCCCCTGGATTGAATGCTGTTATTCGAGCGGCTGTGTTAACGGCAGAAAGCCAATATGGCTGGCAAATTATCGGTATTCGCGAAGGGTTTGATGGCTTGCTCAACGGCTTACCATTAATTGAACTTGATAGCCAAAAGGTGCATGATTTGCTGGCGCGTGGCGGTACAATTCTCGGTGCGGCGAATCGTGGTAATCCATTTTCACGCCCGATAAAAGAAGCTGACGGCAGTGTAAAGCACGTTGATGTGTCTCATGAAGCGTTAGAAGCGATGCGTCGCAATAACATGGATGCATTGATTGTTGCTGGCGGCGATGGCACTATGGCTATCGCACATAAATTAGTGCAGATGGGTGCGCCTATCGTTGGGGTGCCAAAAACAATTGATAATGATCTTGCAGAAACAGATTTTACCTTCGGGTTTAACACAGCGATACAAACCGCAACTGAGGCATTAGAAAAGTTGCAAACAACAGCCGAGAGTCATCATCGTGTGATGGTGCTTGAAGTGATGGGTCGAAATGCCGGTTGGATCGCACTCGTAGCGGGTTTATCCGGTGGGGCAGACGCAATTCTCATACCAGAAGTTCCATTTGATATCAGCGTCGTATGTGAAAAAATTCAGTCTTTAAAACAGTCAGGTCGTCATTATAGCTTAATTGTTGTTGCCGAAGGTGCGGCTCCGTTAGACGGCGAACAGAAATATTACATTACTGGTAGTAGTGCAGATACAAGCAAACTGGGAGGCATTGGTCACAGTGTAGGGGCAAACATCGCTAATTGTGTTGATGCCGAAGTGCGTGTAACCGTATTGGGTCATGTTCAACGCGGTGGACAGCCGACACCTCGTGACCGCTGGTTGGCGACGATGTTCGGATCAATGGCTTTAGAATTGGTACGAAAAGAAAAGTGGGGGTATATGGGTGCGCTTCAGGGTGGAAACATTACCTCTGTTCCAATGCAGGATGCGATAAAGATGAAATTTGTTGATCCCGAAAGCGATATGGTCAGGGTTGCGCGTAATCTCGGGATCGTCTTTGGTTAGGTGTTGTCGCTAAGAAACCGATCATAACAACCATCCCACAGTGATGGCTTGCGGGTGAGTTTGTTAATCTTGATGTCGGAGAAATTGGAGAATAATTTCGCCATAATTGGCGGTACATTTTGCCAGTCTGCTTCTGTGACAATTGATCCTAATTCTTCGCTGAGATCTTTTGACCACTTCCATCTCTCGCGGAATTCTTCCGATTTCATCCAATAATCGCGTTTTTCCCAGGCACGTGCAGACTCATCAATTGTTGAGTCAATTTCACGCAGACAATACACAAGAAACGCGAGCATATCTTTACTATCCGCGTCGATCTCACTTTTTGTGCTTAGTCTGCGGAGCAATTCTGCGGATGTACGCATCAAGTTATTGCGACGCTTACCGGGGCTATCTGTGTTAATTACGCGACCCATAATTTTCCTTACTCGTTTACGCTTAACTGAAGGGGCGAATTCCTTTATAAATTCGGATGCCGCCAAAAGTTTTTAGTATGATTTCGGCTGAGCGTTTGGTTTCATCTGCGATTTCAAGAGGGGTAAGCGGATGATTGTTGTTCTTCAAAAACACTCTGAAAACACTATCCACAAGTGATGTTTGTGGATTGATAAAATCCGGTGATTGTGCTGCTTGCTGTAGGGCAAGATTTAGTTCATCAAGTTGGAAAACTTCTGCGGTTTGGGGATCAACATAATCGACAACCTGACCCTCCTCAGATAGACTGATTTTTTCGCGTTGTTCCGGTGGTAGATGACTAAGCAAGTACACGCGTAAATCATCGCTAGAACGATCCCACCATGGATAATCAATGTGGAATTTAGTATCTAGTGTTGGTCTGATTAATGCGCTGGGTTTACCAATCGATGACATTACTGCCCTTCCTAAGTTAATTGCAAGATGATACTAATTCGCCCTTAGCTTTCGCTCAACTGCCAGTAATGACCGCCCATGTTTTCAAAATCGGGGTTGGCTTCTAGCGTTGCTAAAATTGGACCCGGTGGGCATCTACGCAATACATTGATTGCACTGTAGATTGTTTTTATATGTGCTGTACCTTGGGGGGTGAGTTTGCCCAATGCTGGAATAACCATGTGCAATAGCGATGCTAGACTGCGTCGTTGTTTATGGATATTTTTAACGGACTCATCTAATGCTTCAAGGTCATCAATCCCTAGTATCATCAGATCATCATAATCCGCGCCAATGGCTCGCTTGTCGTTCTCAAAATGGATGTTATTGTCCTTGAATGTGATGAGACGAATCCATTCTGTTCGTGGTCTATAGGCTTCAAAATCGATGATGACTTCGTCTGGTTTGTCGCCACGTTTGACTATGATATGCCCACCAATGGGAATGCCATGCTTTGCATAGAATTTGGAAAGTCCAAACACATAATTTTCTTCTGGTACAACCCAACCCTCATAGACTTCATCATCCTGACCATCAATCAGGTTGATCCATATCATTGATGTTTTCTCAGAAGTTGGGAAAAGGTGCCTTACCTGTGTGGTTAACGGCAGAGAGCCGACCCTACGGTGCGGATAAACAATTGTGATGCGTCCCTGATCGGCAGTGTACTCAATGTCGATTGGCGATAGTTCATCATCAATCTCTGCTTCCATATTCAACATATTGTCTGAAAGCAAATCGCGATCATAGTCGATTGGGGCATGTACGAGATTTTCTGGAACGTTTTGCACTTCTGCGGGTGCCATGCGCGATAGATACCACATCACTTCACCACTTGGGCCAACTTCCTCAAATCGTTGGTCTCGATTGAGCGCATAATTAAAGGAAGAAACTTGCAAGCTCATAGGGTTATCGCCGAGCCCGCCAATTTCCTTGATAATCGTCTCTGTAGCCAAAGGACCGCCGAAGTTCATATCGAGAATAGCCTCTGCTAGATGATGATGCCCTTCATTGGTTTCAATGATCAAATCACGCGGGAACCATTTGCGCGCGACATGAACAAGGTCATCATTCTGTCGGAGTCGATCATTGATCTTTTTAATGATGATATCTCCAAATTCTTCTAGAATTTGTTCAGCACTCACCTGATTATCACCTAGTAATGCATTTGAGGTGTCATCATCCAAGAGATTCAATACATGATCCACCTGAAGCTCACTGGCGAATTCACGTGAGATTTCTTCATCGTCATCGAAGGTTACCTGAATGACATTAAACTCACCATATTCGTCATTTTGACCGACACGTTTATCAGTAATGACAGCTGTTTGATAGTCAAGATTCGGAAAAAGCAAACGCTGACCAGTGTTATGGATTTGTGCTGGATTGTAGATGGTTGTACCAGCGTATCGCTCTTCTAATGCCGCCACTTCTTGTTGCAGGCGGTTTTCAACAATTTTTGTCGCGAGTTCTTCGGTGGAAAGCGGTGTTTCTTTTTCAAGAAGCATGTTAGAGATAAATTCTATATCTTCCGCTTCAACTTTAAAGTTGCTCGCCCAGTGTTGGCTCGGCAGCAATGTTACAAGCCTCCAGTATTGATTATTCTATATGGGGAGAATTTCAAGATAAAATATGTTATTAGATCCTTTTAAAGACCGATTGGCGATTATACTTGATGCTCTCGCTTGTTTGCAAGCGTCGGGTTGACCACAGTTCTAGTTTCAGTTATACTTCCGTCCCGTAAATTGGTATTTTTCAATAGACAGTAAGGAAATGAAATGTCGACGAAACGGACATATCAACCAAAAATTCGTCGTCGTAAACGTGTGCATGGTTTCCGTAAGCGGAGCATGACACGTGGTGGACGAAATGTATTAAAGGCACGGCGGGCACGCGGTAGACATAAACTAGCGGTTACGCCGAACCATGTTAAGAAGGTCAACTGGAACGCATAAGTAGTATCATACGGATGATTTATGTTTAACCGACATCTTCGGTTACGACATAGGCAGGACTTCGCACGATTACGTCGTGAAGGAAAGACACTGCGACATCCGTACTTTATGTTGAGTTACGCACCTAATGCGTTAGCTCATAATCGCTATGGGTTTATTACGAGTAAGCACCTGGGAAAAGCCGTTGCGCGTAACCGGGTGCGTCGTTTATTGCGGGAAGTCATCCGCCATAATCATTCGTTTATTTATAGTGGTTACGACATCGTTATCATTGCGCGTTCCAAAATAATGGAGCAACCTTTTGATAGTATCGAACGTAATGTATGTGAACAGTTGAAACGCGCCAAATTGCTTATTGAGGAGAACTACCCATGAAATGGATTGCACTTGGTCTAATACGCTTCTATCAGCGTTTTCTTTCTCCAATTCTTCCTCCAAGCTGTCGCTTTGAACCAACTTGTTCGCACTATACCTATGAAGCAATTCAAATTCATGGTTTCATTAGAGGTATGTGGCTTGGTCTTCGCCGGATTTCCCGGTGCCATCCGTTAAACGACGGTGGCTATGATCCTGTACCTCCGAAGAAGGGATAATTCATCACTTGAGCATGTCACGATTTCTAAAACGAGGTCGTATCATCATTGTTGCCAGTATTGTGTTATTGATCATTACTGGCTGTGTAGCCCGCAGAGATGGTGTTAGTTGGGCAGACCTCACACTAGTCGGCGATGACCAGAATATTCTGGTATCATTCCGCGATTATATGGTTTTAGTAGATCCTGTAACGGGGCAACCAATTCCACTTACAGATTCTGAAGGCAACGTTCGTATGGATGAGGATGGTAATCCACGTCCGTGGGAAGTCAAAAACGACGGGTCAGAGTTTTATGCTTCGCCCTTGTTTTTGGAAGATAACGAAACACTCCTTGTTGCCGATTATAACAATCGCCTACTGGAAGTAAGTTTTGATTCTGCGCGAGTGAGAGATGTCAATGGGGTAGAAACACCCGGACACGTTATTGCAGACTTAGAAACCAATTCAGATAATTCTATTGTGTATTTACCGCTTAGTGAGCGTGACCTCGTAGCATTTGATCTTGATTCTTTACAAGAACTCTGGCGACTGGAAACGGAGCGCGGTGTATGGGGAAATCCTATGCGAGAAGGTGATATCCTTTACTTCGCATCAATTGACCATCACCTGTATGCGGTCAATGCCAATACAGGATCTCTTATATGGGATCTGGAATTGAGCGGTGGGATTGCATCTGCACCATTAATCGCTGATGACCGGATGTATGTGGGCACGTTTGATCGCAATATTTTCGCAGTTTCAACCGATGGCGAAATTATCGGAGAGCCGTTTGAGACTGAAGATTGGGTGTGGAATACGCCAGTTTTGCTTGATGGTGTAATTTACGCGACAGATTTGAGCGGTTATGTTTATGCAATCTCACTGGTTGATGGCGAATTTGACCTTATCTGGAAGGTACAAGCGTCTGAAGATGGTATTCGCCCAAGTCCTATTGTCACCGAAGATCATGTCATTGTGGCGGATCGCGATGGGCGTATTTTCTGGCTTAGACGCGAAGATGGTCAACCGTTTTTGGTTGAAGGTGAAGATGGTTTAGAACCGCTTGAACGTCAAGTCGATGCTGAGGTTTTGTCAGATATGATTACAATTGTGTGGGATGATGATATAGAATCATCTGACGATAGCGAAGAATCCACGCAACGATCTGATTTGCTAATTGTGAGTACAGTGAATAATAGTCGTGTATTGGTCGCCTTCACATTAAACGACGGCGCACGACGCTGGGAATACGGACGTTAGCAGACTGTTGGGAGTCTATTTGTATGTTTGATATTATTGTCAATCCGTTTATTACACTACTTGCACTGCTTTACAGTGTGTTTGGTAATAATACGGTACTCGCCATCGCGATCTTAACGGTTGCTATCCGGTTGTTAACGTCCCCACTTTTGATCCAGCAACAACGCTCGACAAAAGCGATGCAGGAGATCCAGCCGAAACTTAAGGCGATTCAAGAAAAATACAAGAATGATCGTGAAAAGCTCTCGCAAGAGCAAATGGCGTTATATCGCGAAAATGGTATTAATCCCTTAGGTGGCTGTTTACCATTGCTGATTCAGTTGCCAATATTATTGGCATTGTATCAGGCTATTATTTTGGCGCTTGCAGGTACGCCATTTCAACTGATCGACTTGTCTGGTCGTTTGCTAGTGCCGGGTTTAGATCACCTGGTACCGTTGAATAATATTTGGCTGGATATGGATCTTACGCTTCCTCCTACTGCGAATCCCATTTATGCGTTACTACTTCCACTTATGGTAATGGTTACCACATGGTTGCAGTCAAAACTCACGATACCGACACCACCACCTTCGGACGATGATAAGCCTAATCAGGCGGCGATGATGACACGTTCTATGACAACCATCATGCCATTGATGTTTGGTTTTTTCTCGTTGTCTTTCTCGGTGGGTCTGTCAATTTATTTCGTGGTTTCCAATCTAGTCGGTATCTTACAATATACGCTTATGGGACGTGCCGAGTGGGGACGTTTGCTTGGTCGTGAACCAGCGCCTGAAACTGCGCCTGCTGTGGTAAAGGGATCGGTTGCGAAATCTTCCACCAGCAAGTCAGAGACTAGCGAAATTGCAGATGTAGTTGTTGAAGAAAACGTGAGTAAAGAAAAAACAAGCAACAAGAAGCGTCGGCGTAAAGCAAAGCCAAAAGCTCGACCTAAATCATCGCGTTAGAATGTTAGATTAACAATGATTATCCTACGTTAGTGGGGTAGAACTCGCGCAATCGCGCAATATATACTCATCAAAGCAATCTATAACTACGGTTGCTTTGATTTAGTATACCGGATAGTTTTATCTTGCTAATCGTTTATTAGAAGGTGAATTTTTATGGAACCTATGCAATCCACTGAATTTACGGGTGAAAATGTTGAAGAAGCTATTGCCACCGGATTGAAAGCGCTCGGAGTAGGACCCGGTGATGTCATCGTCGAGGTTATAGATGAGCCTTCCCGCGGTGTGTTTGGACTAGGTGCAAAAGAGGCAAAAGTACGCCTCCGGCTTTTGCGCCCCGCTACGCCAGCAGACCCTGCCCAAACTGAGCCTGTAGAGGAGACTACGGTATCTCAAGAAACAGAGTCTGTGGATTATGGTGATTCGGATACCGATGACGAATTCCCGGATAATGCTCATAATATTGAGGATGAAGAACTTGGCGAAGATGGGCTAATTGGTAAGCAAGTATTAGAAGAATTACTTGACAAAATGGATATTCAAGCTGATGTCTATGTACGTCGCGCTGAACCAAGTCGACCAGGCGAGGAAGCCCCATATCTAATGGATGTTCGCGGTACGGATTTGAGCGGTTTAATTGGTCGTCGTGGCGATACATTATCCTCATTACAATATATTACCCGGTTAATTACGAGTCGTCGCCTAGAGCGTCGCGCAAATGTGATCATCGATGTCGCTGGTTATAAATCAAAACGCTCTGAACGATTGCGTCAATTAGCTACTCGTATGGCAGATCAGGCAGTTCGGCAAGATCGCACAATGACGCTAGAGCCTATGCCACCGCATGAACGACGAATTATTCACCTTGCTTTACGTAATCGTGATGATGTTACAACACAAAGTACTGGCGAAGGATCATCACGTAAAGTGACTATTGTGCCGAAATGATCACTGATAATCCATCAGAGGTTGATTACTTGTTGATAGGTCATCTCACTGCAGATATTGTGGAAGATGGTCGACAACTTGGTGGCACTGTTTCATATGCCGCGAAAACAGCACGTGCTTTTGGTTTGCGTGTAGGTATGCTTACCAGTGCATCTGCGGGCGAAAAACTGATGGAGGCGTTTGATGATGACATCCAAATTGTCAGTTTACCAGCTGAAAACACGACAACCTTTGAAAACATCTATGAGGAAGACGTGCGTCATCAGTTCGTGCGTGCAACTGCTCGTTCATTAACTTTCGACGATGTGCCTGCGGTATGGCATAATACAAACTTAGTGCATGTCGCCCCACTGGTCAAAGAAGTTTCACCGTCTATTGTCGCAAATTTCCCGAAATCTATCAAACTATTGACCATGCAAGGTATGCTGCGTCAATGGGGCGAGGACGGGTTGGTAAAGTTTAAACGTTGGTTCGATCCCGAAGCATTAAAGCAATTTAATTTCGTTGTTTTTAGTGAAGAAGATATTCAACATGCGCCTGATCTTGAATCATCGATTGCTGAGCTTGTGCCCTGTTTAATTGTCACCCGTGCGGAAAAAGGTGGGACAATTTATCGTGCTGGCACAAAAACGCAATATTCTGCGCCACAGGTTGATGTCACGCATTTGACCGGGGCAGGTGATATTTTCGCATGTGCATTGCTTTCATCGTGGCATTATTTAAGAGATGTTGACAAAGCGGTCGCTGTCTCTGCAAAACTTGCAAGTTATTCTGTGACGCGTGTTGGGTTAGATAGTGTACCTTCAGCTGACGATGTGCGGGTACAACTTGCACAGAATGGATTTTCACTTGATTGAACGCATTCTTTTTAACGGCAACATCATTACGTTAAATAACCGTCAAAAACGTGTCGAAGCTATTGGCATTACACATGGACGCGTAGTAGTTTGTGGTACTGACGATGAAGTTCTTCAGTATGCAACATCTACTACAATCAAAGAAAATTTACAGGGGCATACGGTAATCCCTGGGTTAACGGATGCACATCTACATTGGGAGTGGACTGCAAGAGCGCTAAAAGCTGTGGATGTATTTGAGGTACCATCCAAACAAGTTGCCTTAGATCGCGTTGCTGAACGCGCATCACAGCTTAAAACTGACGAATGGGTAACGGGGCAGGGATGGTCACAATCATACTGGGAAGATAGTATGTTCCCAACCATGCATGACTTAGATGCGGTAGCGCCGAATAATCCGGTTTGTTTAGTTGCGAAGAGCGGGCACGCTATTTGGGTAAATAGCATAGCATTACGAATTGCTGGTGTAGATGACACTACGCCTGATCCTGATGGCGGAACTATCGGACGAGATGCCGAGGCGCACATTAATGGCATCTTGTTTGAAACGGCAATGGAGCTTGTACGTCAACATATCCCGAATGTCTCACTAGAAGATATTGTAGATTATATGAAGTCTGCCCAGAAGCTCGCTTTAGCTTCTGGATTAACCGGCTTTCATGACTTTGACGGTCCAAATTGCATGCGCGCTTTGCAGGTTCTGCGTGAACGTAATGAGTTAAATTTGCGTGTCGTCAAGAATGTTAACAAAGAGTGGATTGATCATGTGCATGCACTCGGTATCCGTCGAGGTTTTGGTGATGATTGGATACGTATTGGCGGACTAAAAATATTCTCCGACGGCGCTTTAGGACCTCGTACTGCACTAATGGTTGATCCGTATGAAGGGGAGCCGGATAATTATGGTGTGCGTGTTACTGATAAAGAAGCGATGTATGAATTAGTCAGTAAAGCGAGTGCGGCGGGTTTAGCGTCCACTATTCACGCGATTGGTGATCTTGCAAATCGTGAGGTTCTGGATGTATATGAAGCAGTGCGGCAAGAGGAAGCCATGCGTGGGGAATCGCATGATTCTCGTCGTCATCGTATCGAACACGTACAAATATTGCACCCTGATGATATTGATCGCCTGGCGCAATTAGGCATTATTGCCTCGATGCAACCTATACATGCAACATCGGATTATGAGATGTCCAATAGACATTGGGGCGAACGCTCAAAATGGGCGTATAATCCACGTATTCAGATTGATCGTGGGGTCAAGGTTGTATTCGGCTCTGACTCACCAGTTGATCCATTTGAGCCGTTGAACAATATCTATGCGGCAGTCACCCGACGTAGACCAGATGGCACGCCGGGCGAAAATGGATGGTACCCTGATGCACGATTGACGATTGATGAAGCATTACATGGCTTCACAACCGGACCAGCATATGCGGCTGGGATGGAAGATCGAATCGGGCAAATTGCCTCTGGTTTTTTAGCTGATCTGGTCGTCGTAGACCGCGATCTTTATACCGTAACGCCTGACGAACTGCTTGACATTACCGTTTTAGGGACGATGGTAGAGGGACGTTGGCGCTATGGTGGTGTTTAATCTAAGGATATAAAGTTAAAGGAGATATACTCATGGGAAATCGCCCTGGAATGATGGTAGGTCCTAACGAACACAATGTACAGGAAGCGATGCTTGAAGTGGGCGCATCTGCACCGGACTTTACGCTGATTGGTACAGATATGGCACCACATTCTTTATCGGACTATGGGGATAAGGTGAAGATCATCAGCGTGATCCCGTCAATTGATACAGGCGTATGTTCTGCCCAAACGCGACGCTTCAATGAAGAAGCGGCAAAACTGGGTGAGAAGGTTGCTGTATTGACCGTTAGCGCTGATATGCCTTTTGCCCTTAAGCGTTATTGTGGCAACGAAGGTATTGAAAATACCGAAACACTAACAACCTATCGTGATATGAAATTTGCAGATGATTACGGTGTACATGATACTGATTGGCGTGTATGCCAGAGAGCCGTTTTCGTTTTAGATGGTGATAACAAAGTACAACACGCGGAATACGTTCCTGTAATTGGTGATGAGGTCGATTTTATTGCCACATTACACAAAGTACAAGAACTGTTATAAGCGCGGTTGGTGGCTAAATACAACCTGAGGATGGGGATGTTACCCATCCTTTTTTATTACACACTGAGTTTTGATATGCATTAAGGAGATACTACCGATGTCTGAAGTAAGAATGAAACGCCTGGCACGCTTGTTGGTTGAGTATTCAACTGAGGTTCAAGCTGGTGATTGGGTCGGTATTCTGGGAGATGTGACAACATTGCCGATATTACGTGAAGTGTATAAGCATGTGTTGGCTAAGGGAGCTCACCCACATTTGATGCTTTCAGATGAAATGCTATCTCGTATGTTTTTGCGTGATGCAAACGATGACCAAATCAGTTGGATCAATCCATCTGAAAAAAGTTATTATGAAGATGCAGATGTTTACATTCGAGTAAGTTCCTCAAACAATACACGCGCAATGACAAATATTCCGGCGAAACGTGCGCAAAAACGCCGTGCTGCACAAAGTTCATTATTGACCACGCGATTGGAACGGGCGGCAAGTGGAGAGTTTCGCTGGGTAGGGACCTGGTTCCCCAATGAAGCCAGCGCACAGGAAGCGAATATGAGCCTCGAAGAGTACGAAGATTTTGTTTATGGTGCGACCTTTTGTGATCGTAATGATCCTGTTGCTGAATGGCACAAAGTCAGTGAGATGCAAAAGCATAAAGTTGATTGGTTAATAGGCAAGGAACAGGTTGTGCTTAAAGGTCCGAACATTGATTTGTCACTATCGATTGCAGACCGTACCTTTATCAATAGCGATGGGCACAAAAATATGCCGAGTGGTGAAATTTTCACTGGACCTGTCGAAGATTCCGTAAATGGATGGGTGCGTTTTTCATATCCTTCAATTGTGAGCGGGCGTGCGGTGTCTGGCATCGAACTGCAGTTCAAGGACGGTAAAGTTGTCGAGGCATCTGCCAAAGAAAACGAAGAGCTACTTTTTGCTCAGTTAGATACTGATGCGGGATCACGTTATCTTGGTGAATTTGCCATTGGTACAAACTTCGGTATTAATCAGTTCACTGGCAATATTTTATTTGATGAAAAAATCGGTGGAACAATCCATATGGCAATCGGGATGGGGTATCCAGAAACCGGCAGTAAGAATCGTAGCGCTGTCCATTGGGATATGATCTGTGACATGCGTGAGGATAGTGACATTCATGTTGATGGTGATTTGCTGTACAAAAATGGTGATTTTACTGTGTAATTGTTGGAAAGATCACTTGTAATCAAAAGGGCGGTTAATCTTAAAAGGTTACCGCCTTTTGATTCTTATACCTTAAACTCTACTAATTGCTTTAAAATAACATAATGTGGTAATGCGATAGTGAGTATGTTTGTTAATGCGTGCAAATATCAAGCCAGTAATCTGGTTCCCATTGTTCATCATTGGTTGTGTGCTCTTTATTTTTGCCGGAACATTATTCACCTCGTCGGTTATTGTGGACAACATGGCTATGAATGACCTACTACCGCGATATATCGGTTGTGAGGCATTTTATAACAATGGTAATCCCTACAGTGATGCTGTTGTTGATGAGATTCAAGTGACACTCGGTGAAGCGCGAAATTCACCCTATCTGGCTTACTTCGCTTATCCTGCCCATTTGTGTATTGTTGCCGCACCGGTATGGTTGTTGCCCTATGACACGGGTGTTTCACTCTGGATATTTCTCAACTTGGTCGGGTTTATCATATTACCTGTTGCGGTGATGATTCTATTATTTGACTGGCATCCTAAATCGTGGCAAATGCTTTTATTTGTATTTGTAACTATTCTGGGCTATCGCTATGCAATGATGACAATTGTTCTGGCACAATTCACTGGTTGGGTACTATTTTTCCTTTGTGCGGGAATCTATAGCCTTAAAAATGATAGATATTGGTTGTCCGCATTCTTTCTTGCATGGATGGCAATTCGCCCTGATGGTGCATTGATTGCATTAGGCATAGTGGCTCTATCGATGATTGGCGGTCGTCATAAAATTGGCTTATATTGGGCAGTGATTATGGGCATGATCTGGTTGATAACCTCGTTATTTGTACAGACGTGGGAAATTCAATTTATTGAGGAGATCATGCGGTATCGCTCGCGTAGCGGGGTATGGTTACCACTCGTTGGTGGTACACTCGGATTTCCTGTGTTCGTTGCGCTAGTGGGCGGATGGGCTTTTACATTATTCCAAGCAATACGCAAACTCAATTGGGCGGAGTATGTCATTTGGTGTAGTGGACTTGTCATCACTGTGGGGTTGTTGCTGGTTCCCCATACTAATCCCTATACATTGGTATACGCCTATCCTGTGTTTTTCCTTTTGCTCTACACCTTTCGTGATTCTACGCTTTTGATATTTGCTGTATGCTTCACAATGGTTATGTCCTGGATTATCTTTAGTCAGGGAAGGGTGGCTTTTGGCGTGGAGCAAGTGTTTTTCCCGATTAGTCTCGTCATCTGGTTAACCTTTGCCCTAAATCGCGTTACCGACATACCTATACTTTCACGTATAAAAAGGGGTGAGAAAAGTGGGACGACATAATATCGTCCCGCATGTGTAAACTATTTGACGAGAATATCGTCTGCGCCCTGTTTTTCCGCAAGCGCACCACGTAAATCAAAGACCTGATCACGCAATGCAGCGGCTTTCTCAAATTCCAGTGCCTGTGCGGCTTTCTTCATCTCTTTCTCAAGTTCTTGAATCATCCTGCTCAGATCAGCGGTAGGGAGCACAGCAAGGTCTAAACCTTCTGTCATGTCTTCGTCGCTGTCTTCTTCAGTGACCATTTGTCGTACACGATCAGTTAAATCACGGATCTCTTTGATAATACTCGCCGGGACAATGTTGTGTTTCTCGTTGTAATCTTGCTGGATCTTTCGGCGACGCTCTGTTTCTTCCAAAGCACGTTTCATTGAGGGTGTGATTTTGTTGGCGTAGAGGATCACCTTACCCTCAATATGGCGAGCAGCTCGACCAATAATCTGGATAAGTGCTGATTCTGATCGCAAGAATCCTTCTTTATCCGCGTCAAGAATCGCAACAAGCGAAACTTCGGGCAGATCAATCCCTTCACGTAGTAGATTAATGCCCACGACAACATCATAGACCCCTAAACGTAAATCACGCAGGATTTCGATACGCTCGATGGTGTCAATTTCAGCATGAAGATATTGTGCTTTGATACCCGTTTCGTTTAGATACCCGGCGAGTTCTTCCGCCATACGTTGTGTTAAGGTTGTAATGATCGCACGTTGACGATTTTTTACGCGTTGTGCGACTTCTTGTAGTAGATCATCAATTTGACCTTCGATTGGGCGCACATCACAGACTGGGTCCAGAATACCTGTTGGGCGAATGATTTGTTGCACAATCGATTCGCTTATGTCATGTTCAAATGGTCCGGGTGTTGCAGTAGTGTACACGACCTGATTTGCCCGCTCAGAAAATTCTTCAAAAGTCAGCGGACGATTATCAAGTGCACTAGGCAGACGGAAACCGAATTCTACGAGTGTTCCCTTACGAGAACGATCTCCTTTATACATGCCACGTACCTGTGGCAACGTCATATGGCTTTCGTCAACCACTAACAAGTAATCATCGGGAAAGTAGTCCAATAATGTGTGTGGAGGGCTACCGGGTGCCCGCTGATCAAGATGTCTTGAGTAATTCTCAATGCCAGAGGCATAACCGACTTCACGGATCATTTCGATGTCATAGCGTGTACGTTGTTCGATACGCTGTGCCTCAACTAATTTTTGCTCCTTTTTAAAGAACTTAATCTGTTCTTCTAATTCTTTCTCAATGTCGGTGAGTGCTTGTTTAGTTTTATCCTCATCGGCGACGAATTGTTTTGCCGGAAATATTGTTATTTCATTGTGTTCGTTCAATATCTCGCCGGTAATGGTGTCAAATTCGGTAATACGCTCGATTTCGTCACCAAACATCGCAATACGATATGCAGTTTCTGCATAAGCGGGGAAAATTTCGAGCGTGTCACCCCTTACACGGAATGTACCACGTCGTAAATCCATATCATTACGTGAATATTGAATTTGCACGAGTTTTCTTAGGATCATATCTCGCCGTAATTCGACCTGACCGACGGATAATTCCACCATCGATTTACCCCATGCCTGAGGATCACCAATACCGTAGATGCATGAGACTGAAGCCACAATTAATACATCCCTGCGAGACAGCAACGCGGCAGAAGCGGCTAGTCGTAAGCGATCAATGTGTTCGTTGATTTGAGTCTGCTTATCAATGTGCAAATCAAAGCGGGGGACGTACGCTTCTGGTTGATAATAATCATAATAACTGACGAAGTATTCGACAGCGTTATTTGGGAAAAAATCCTTGAACTCTGAGTATAGTTGTGCCGCAAGCGTTTTATTATGTGCGAGCACAAGCGTAGGTTTTTGCACACGTTCTATAACATGGGCAATGGAGAACGTTTTGCCGGTACCGGTGGCACCGAGCAATGTTTGATACTTCTGCTCTTGGGTGATGCCGTCTACAAGTTGTTCAATGGCTTTGGGTTGGTCACCTGTTGGTTCAAATGGAGACACAACTTTGAATGGGGGCATGTTTCATCCTTTAGCTGTGATTGAAACGGTGGATAGAACGTCAGTTCTTAAAAGTAATTATAGCGTGTTTTATCAGGATAAAGTAGGTTAGGTTTTGGGTAAATATAGGCTGTCTGTTAAAGCTGTTCTATAATAGATGAAATCAAAATAGGTCAATTTATTGTTATTCAGGAGATTCAACGTGTCAGATAAAATACGTCAGACATTTTCAACCACGACTAAGGGATTAGATCGTGCATCACCCCCTATGCGCTTATTTGAGAAAGCCAAAAAGTTTGGTATATGGAATCCTTCAGACATTGATTTTTCACAGGATAAGCGTGATTGGCAAAATCTTGCTGAAGACGAAAAAGATGTTATCTTGCGATTAACCGCGCTCTTTCAAGCAGGCGAGGAAGCGGTCACACTTGATTTGTTGCCACTAATCATGACAATTGCTAAAGAAGGACGTATCGAAGAAGAAATGTTCCTCACAACTTTCCTCTGGGAAGAAGCGAAACACACCGATTTTTTTAATCGATTTTTGCTAGAGGTCACTGGCGAACAAGGTGATCTAAGCCACTATCATTTAGCAAGTTATAATACGATATTTTATGAGGCTTTACCGAGTGCTCTAGCGCGTTTAGCTACGGATTCATCTCCAGAAGCGCAGGTGGTCGCTTCAGTGACCTACAATATGATCGTTGAAGGTGTGCTAGCAGAGACAGGCTATTATACATATTACACGATGTTGCGGGACAATAATATTATGCCCGGCACAACGCAGGGAATTGATAAGTTGAAACAGGATGAATCACGTCATATTGCATACGGAATTTTCCTAATTTCGAGGCTGATGTCAGAAAACCCTGATCTGTGGGATGTGGCTGAAACAACCATGAACGCCTTGCTGATGCCTGCTGTAGGTGTAGTGACTGAGGCTTTTGCCTGTTATGATCCGGTACCCTTTGGTATGAAGGTTGATGACTTTACCAATTATTCGATGATGCAGTATCAAAAACGCTATGAACGTATTGCTAAGGCGCGTGGTGCATCACTTGACGATGTTTTTCGGGTAACACAACAGGCTATTGATGCCAACGATGCATGATAGAATTAATGCCCGATGTCGTTAGATATTGTTAAGTAGGTGTTGACATCACATCGGGTTACTGATATTATTCTTTCTGCGGAGTAGAGCAGAGGCAGCTCGTCAGGCTCATAACCTGAAGGTCGGTGGTTCGAATCCACCCTCCGCGACT
>DAOTXB010000214.1:0-4255 GCA_034435575.1 Anaerolineae bacterium | reverse complement strand
TCAACCTCTCACATATGGCATCTTACATCAAAGATAACAGAGTAATTTTAAACGCAAATTAAGTAACAGCATTTATTTCATTGGATATGAGTATAACGCGTTTTAAGAGGCATCAACAAACCAATTTGTTGATGAATAGAGGATGGTGCTATCAAATTTGGCAGGCAGCGTTGATAGATAACGTTGATATACAGGCTGACACCTGCTGGCATCAGATATGCAGCGAACTGTAGCGGACCTCTTGGCCGTGACGCAATAAAGGGCTAGGCGGTGCGGGAGCTTTCTTCTGCGATGACCGTTACCATGCTGATAGGCGTGGCATCTGGTGTTTCCATCGGGGCCAGTTCCCGGACCTCTAAATTCTGGTTGCGGATCAGGCGTTCAACAAAGGGGTTGGCACTGACAGGCATGATACGGCGTTGGTCGCCATTCAGTAGCTTGAAGTAATAGACAGCGACCGTGCGCCCACTGCTCAGTGGAACGCGCTGCAACATGACATCCTCGCTGTAAAGGGACCAGCCGTTGTACAGGGCGGTCATCAAGCTATCTGCGCCGGTGACAATTTCTGATTGCGGGTGCCAATGACGTTTGAAACTACGGTGCGGTAAGAAATCAAGTAAGTCTGTAAAGGTCATGATACTGTATCTCCCGTGATATTTATTTTCATGAAGTACTATTAGAGTCGGGCGATATTGAGGATCGATGTGAAGGTTGGGTGATGGTCCCTCTTATGGTGCCTCTTGAAGTACATTATGCGGTATTTATAAAAGAATAGCGTTAAGGAATCTTGAACGGGTTGTTATATATTTGATTTTTTCTTGAGCCGCGCCTTAATCTATGTCCCATTTGTTACCTGAACATACCATTGTTGCGATTCAGTTGTCGCTGTTGAATGTCATCTCCCTGACCTGAGAACAGGCCCGGTTTGCCGCCAGGTCAGCATCCCAGCCCCCAAAGGGCGCGTTGGCCATGCTATAATGGCGCTGTTTATCAAGTGTGACGTTAGTTTGTGACATTTACGAAAAGGATATTTATCGTGGCGACGGCGATTTTTGTACGCGACATAGCCCAGTATGATGGCCAGGAAGTGACCGTGCGCGGTTGGGTCAAGGCGAAAACAGGCAAGGGCAAGCTCCAGTTTGTGCGGCTGCGTGATGGTACGGGCCAGGTCCAGTGTGTGGCCTTCAAAAAAGAAATGGACGAGGCCGACTTTGAAGCGATTCGCGGCTTGACCCAGGAATCATCGGTCATCATTACGGGCAACGTCCGGGCCGATGAACGTGCTCCTGGCTACCCCGGCGGTTATGAAATCGGCGTGACAGGCGTGGAAGTCGTCCAGATTGGTGACGAGTACCCGATTACGCCCAAGGAACACGGCACCGAGTACCTCATGGACCGCCGCCATCTGTGGATCCGCAGCGACCGCCAATGGGCTATCCTGCGCATCCGGGCGACGATCATCAAGGCCATGCGCGATTGGCTGGATAACAACGGCTTCTTGCTGGTCGATACGCCGATTATCACTCCCGCGGCTGGTGAAGAGACCACCACGCTGTTTGAGCTGGATTACTTCGGTGAACCTGCTTACCTGGCACAGACGGGCCAGCTTTACAACGAAGCCAATATTTTTGCATTTGGCCGCGTCTACTGCTTCGGCCCGACCTTCCGCGCGGAGAAGAGCAAGACGCGCCGCCATCTGATCGAGTTCTGGATGCTGGAGCCGGAAATCGCCTATTGCGACCTGGACGAGCTGATGGACGTCGAAGAGCAGTTGGTCAGCTACATCGTGGCGCAGGTGCTGGCCAAGCATCAGCAAGAGCTAGAGATCATCGAGCGCGATACGGTCCAACTGGCGAACATCGCCGCGCCGTTCCCGCGCATCACCTATGACGAGGCCATTGAGCGCCTACACAAACTGGCCGACGAAACCGACGACCCGGAGCAGAAAGAACTGCTCAAGATCGAGTGGGGCGAGGACTTCGGCAGCCCGCATGAAACCGCGCTGGCCGAGATGTTCAATCGGCCCGTATTTGTCTATCACTATCCGAGCGCGGTGAAGGCATTTTACATGCAGCCCGTCGCCGGACGCGATGAGGTCTGCCGCAGCGTGGACCTGCTGGCCCCGGAAGGCTATGGCGAAATCATTGGCGGCAGCGAGCGTATCTTTGATGCTGACCTGCTGCGCCAGAAGCTGCAAGCGCAGGGCCTGCCGGAAGAAAATTACGACTGGTACCTGCAACTGCGCCAGTTCGGGAGCGTGCCGCACGCCGGGTTTGGCATCGGCATTGAGCGCACCGTCGCCTGGATTTGCGGCCTCGACCACATCCGCGAGACGATTCCTTACGCGCGTCTGCTGAATCGCAAGTACCCTTAAGCATTAGGAAAAGGATAGAAATAGAACGTTTCTTACCTATTTCTATCTCTTTCACTTCAAAATATTAATTACCAACCTTTCTAAGATGAAGTACGATATTTAAGTAAACGGAAGATAAGGTGATAATGACAGGCACATTCGTTAACAAAAATATCGTATTTGTCTCAAAATTTAGTCCAGAAGTTTTGAATCCAGACTTCTTGAAACTTCGTGGGATTATTGATGACAGTTGGAGGCTTGATGAGCCACCAATAAGTACTCCCGTTTTTTCTATCCTTAAATTTGCAAATGGGATTGTTATCTCAATTCAAAATGAGAGACTTGAAGTTGTTGAGGGTAAACTTCCACAAAATCTTGGTAATTCTCGTCTTGTAGAAGTAGCTACTAAAATCTATAAAGTTTTCGAGGCGTCAGAATTTAAGAATATGGGACAAAATGGAGCCATAGTTGTTAGCTCTGATCAAATAAGCAGCAACCTTGTAGAGAAGTTTCTAAAATCTGGACCCTGGAACAATAAAGACAGAACCCCTAAAACTATCCAATTACAATTTAAGTACGATTTAGATGACAATGAACTAAATCTTACTCTTGGTGATGGTAATGCCAGGTTTATTAAAGATGGTATACAGGTTGAAATTGAAGGTGTTATAATAAACGGTAATTATCATTTAGATATTAGAGATAAATCTTCTGAAGAAATTATTCAGCTAATTGGTAATTTTGAAAATAGGATGACTAGTTTACAAAATGTAGTCGATGAGTTCTTTAGGGAAGAAACTAACTAATGAATGCAAGAACGTCGCAGAGATTTTATTTGAGAATACCTACCGGAATGGAGTTATCTAATCCGGCTTTGGTCAATCAAATCAGTCAGCATACATCTGATACGGCAATGCATGTTAGCGGTGAAGATTATCGGGAACTCAGTCACTCGCTGAAATTACAGTTTATTCAAGATAAATGGATTTACCGAAATCTGCCCAGCCAATATTATAATGTTACTACTTTCGGGGACTCATTTACTAATTTGTCTCAAGCGGACATTCTGGAGGAAACTCAATTTTTTGAGTTTGCTTTGCTTGATTTTCAAACGGCGAATTGGACTGAGATCATTGAATTTGTTCGTAATAACACTCAGATCCAGGATGTCTTAACTGACTTTATCAACAAGGTGTCAGAATACTTCGGTGAAGATTCTTCTGTTTCCCTGCGAATCGATACAGATATTGATACTGGTGAGCCATTTCTTTTGGCAAGTGTTCAAACTAACTTAAATGTAGAAGAAGTATTGGAAACTGGCACAAAGTTTGCGCGAGGATGGTGGAATCGAGCTACTCGTGGGCTTGGCAACACCTTTGTGTTTAATGTGGAATTTGCATGACATTTGAATGGGAAGCGTACTATCGTCTTGCAAAAGGTCTATATGAAATAGTAGATGTCGATCAAGATAGTACATCCGATATTCATATTGATAATCAAGCTCTTTGTAGGGCTTCAATAAGTAGAGCATATTATGCTGTTTTCAACGAAGCAAAGCTGTTCCTACAGTCTAAAAATGTGTGGTTGCCGCATACAGGTGCTGCTCATGACAAGATTATCAGTCATTTGCGAGACTCGCTCGACGACGATTGGAATGAAGTAGGTGATTTATTATCGCGCTTGAAAATTAAGAGAACAAAGTCAGATTACAACGAAGTTTTTCCAAAGTTGTACGAAGAAACGAAGTTGGCCGTAGGGCTTGCAAAGCAAGCCTTAGACAACCTCAACGAAATTAAAAGCCATTAAGTTGGCTTACACCCCCAACCTCGCATGCTCGACTTTGATGCAGCGGTTCATGACAACTTGCAGGCCCGCGTCCTGGGCGCGTTGCAGGTCTGCTTC
>DAOTXB010000213.1:0-3134 GCA_034435575.1 Anaerolineae bacterium | reverse complement strand
GCATGACAGAGACATCATCAGGCAGGCTAAAAGCCATCATCCATTCTCCTTAAAATTTATTTTGCAAGGTTTTTTGAGTATACCGTAGAACGGTGAGACATCTTTAGATGTTCATACGATTCCAACATTTGAAATTATGCTAGATTTAGAATAGATAGTGAGTAGATTTTAACTGTTATGAAAGCGTGAATCCCATGAAACATTATAAATACCGCGAAATGGCGCAGGGTTTGTGGTCAAATTATTCAGTTCGACTAATGATGATTATATTGCTTTTTGGTACTGTGTTTCTAATTTATACCAATCTAATAACAGCACCCCAAATAGTGGAGAATTGTACTATGCTTGAAACCGTTCAAAATGATCCGAACTGGACAATAGAAGCTATTTCTGGTGTTGAAGCACAGGTCAACTGGCAAAGAACAATAATCGGGCAAAATACCCCTATCGCAGTGAACAATGATCTATTTGTCTTCCATCAAAGTATCCTCGGTTGTGAAAATGATGAAAGTGTTGTCGCCATTAATATAGATACAGCGGTACAAACTTGGACACATCCGGCGCAACTTGTGCGCAACATCCAATCTGTTGAAACTGATTTTTTGTTCGTTGAATGCTGTAGTACGATCACCAGAATTGATAGTTCTGGCGTGGAACAATGGCAATCTGAAGATATACCTGCCCGAATATTTCGTCCGAACTTGTTTCTACTCAATGAGATACTGTACTTTCCAACGGAAGCTCAAATCTATACGTTTGATGCTGATGACGGTAGCAATGATGGCGTTATAGAAATGGAAAATGTGGTAGCTGTGTTTTATGATGTACTTATATCAAGTATCGCTACCAATCACATAAGCGTAACCAGTCGGCAAAATAACGAGAGGCTGTGGTCAAAAAGAGTTCGCATACCGACAAAAATCTTTCTCAATGAAGAGATTCTGATATTTAATCTTAACTCACAGATTGATGCATATAACGTCTTGACAGGTGAACTTCTCTGGACTATCAGAGGTGATTTTAATGCCTATCCTATAGTGATCGATCAATTACTCATTACACATAGTATTGGAGATGTGTTGGCGTGGCATGATACATTAACAGGCGAGAAAATTGCAGAAGTCGACCTGATAAGATCGGAACGATTGCCAGTGGATCAATTCTCGATACACGCAACCCTCGCTACAAATGGTGAACACATCTTTGTGCTTTACAATAACTATGAAGAACTTATAGCGTTGCGCTATGAATTACACAATTAGTACCTGATTACCTCTTTAATCAAGTACATTAAAAACAGGCGCACACTCACGATGAGCATACGTCTGTATCACTACATATTATGTAGCACAAAACTTGCCTATCAGACCCTAACGACTGATGCGGAAAGTGACCTGCAACTGTACCGAGACGGATAATTGACCGGGTTCGATAACCGCGCCACCGCCACCAAATCCACCATCAGATGCGGCGAAGTTCTGCGTTTCAAATGGATTGAAGCCACCGTTGGTTTCGTTCACAATGATGATATCACCCAGTTCCACACCCGCTAATCCGGCGAGTTCCTCCGCGCGGGCACGGGCATCCGCCATCGCATCTTCACGGGCGGTTGTTTCCAGCGCATCACGGCTATCGAATCCGAAGTCTGGACCGAAAACAGTATTTGCACCAGCGCCAATAGCGGCAGTAATCACGGCTTCAAGATTATCCAGATCACGCACAACAATACGAACACGGTTATGGACACTGTATTCGCGCTGTGGGGATTCTTGCGCCATACCAGAAGTCGCCGGTTCCATCATCGGCGCACCGAAGGATTCGCGGGCGAACACACTCAAACCAGTTGTACGAATATCCTCACGGGCGACACCTTGCTCCACAACCGCGTCAATCACGGCTTGTAGCGTGTCGTTCGTCTGGCTGAAGGCGGCACTAATATCGGCGTTGATCGTCTCCACGCCCACTTCCATACGCGCAAGATCCGGCGCACCACTGGCGCTACCATTGCCGGTCACGGTGATTGTATCCACCGGATAATCCGATGCACCATCCTGTGCAGAAGCCAC
The DNA here is from genome assembly GCA_034435575.1 of Anaerolineae bacterium. Classification (GTDB taxonomy): domain Bacteria; phylum Chloroflexota; class Anaerolineae; order Aggregatilineales; family Phototrophicaceae; genus JAVJSU01. The sequence continues at coordinate 1,068 of DAOTXB010000213.1, read as the reverse complement.
GCCACCAAAAGCAGATACCAGCACGATAATGCTGAAAACTAGAATTATACGGGACAAATTACGTTTCATGAAAACCTCTCCTATGGTTACAAATAGCACATACGCGATGTATGCGTTCACTATATATGACGACTCACAACGGCGAATGGTTCCAAAGTTCAGCACAAAAATCCACTTTCTGCTATCTTTAGGTTGTGGTTCTGACATTAACCTTAACAAAACAGACCGCGCTTCTTAAATTCAACCCAAATTGGAGACACACAATATGCGGAGATTATTTTACACTTTAGTGCTTCTTGCCGTCCTAGCAATGGGTGTTCCTGCGCTCGCACAGAATGATCGTGCCGGCACGTATACACCGATTGCCTACGATGAAACCGTCACGGGCGAGATCACTGATGCCTCTGCTGTACAGGCATATCTATTCGAGGGGTCAGCGGGCGATATTATTGATATTACGTTGACCGCTGTCGACAATGCGTTTGACCCGCGCCTTTATCTTTTCACCCAGAGCAGTTATGAAAATGGTGAAATTGCGATTGCAGACGATGATGATGGCGGCAATGGATTAAATTCCTACCTGCAAGAATTCGCCCTCCCTGAAACAGGCGCCTACATCATTGAGGCGACCCGCTTTAGTGGTGAAGGCAGTTACGAACTTACCTTGAACATCGTCGGCGTGGCGGTTGAGGGGACTGCTGTAGGTTCAACACTGGCTTATGGCGATAGTGTTGAAGGCGAAATCACCGCTGATACTGAGCGCCTTTTATACAACTTCGATGGTATCAGCGGTGATGTCATCAGCATTAGCATGACCGCAGACGACACCACAGCTCTTGATCCTTATCTGTCCCTGTATACCGATGCGGACTTCAGAACAGATGGTGCTGTCGTCGCGGAAAATGACGACTTCGAAGGGTTGAATTCTCGTATTGACCAGTTTACATTGCCCGAAGATGGTAATTATGTCATCGTCGCATCACGTTTTGGCGGCGAAGGACCTTTTACCCTGACGCTAGAAGCCGAAGGGATGCGGGATATGTCGGTTGCACAGGATATTGTGCTCGG
>DAOTXB010000212.1:0-7232 GCA_034435575.1 Anaerolineae bacterium | reverse complement strand
CCCTGTGACTGTAATTCGTCATAGTATTCTTCTTCGAATAAGCCAAGCTGATATGTCTCTTGGGTAAATAGAATACGTTGGAGCACTTGACCATTCTGAAGATCAATAATCCAGATGCTATCACTTTCATCAGATTGTGTTGAGCGAAATAAAAGCACTAGACGTGTTTCATCGGGCGATACTGCGGCACTACCATCTAACGAAAAACCACCAGATATATTGTAGAAAGGAAAACTTTGATCGGTTTCGTTGGTGAGGTCTACAACACGTGTTGGTTCTTCTAGAGTACCCGCATTATTGCGGATACTATGTAATTCAGTCGTGTAAATACTATCCCCAAGATCAGTATAACGCACAAAATACAGATCACCGGATGCTGACCATGTTGGCAGTATGTCAATGGGTATATTTCGCGCTTCTTCAGAGATTATGATGGCACCATCATAATTATCTTCTGTGTAATTGGTATATTCGCCTGTTTCTACAGAAAACACCCACATATCCGAGTCTTCGAGTAGACGTAAGCTATCTGTTTCAATAGCAATCATGGTGCTATCTGGTGACCACCTTAATACATCTGGATCGAGAAAGCGTATCGGATCACCGTTGACATTTTCTTGCGGGTAGGGAACGCAGATTGTATTTAGTGAGTCGAAGTTGTAGATACAAATGCCGCCTTCACCAATATCACGTGCATAAGCAAGCAACATACCATCTGGTGAAATCATTGATGTACCTGGACTGCCCTCAACAATTTCGTTAACAATTTGTGTATGCTCTAACTCCAGATTCAAGTCATGATCATTATTGTCTTGTGCAAGGATTGTAATAGATATAACCAAACCGATCACTAAAATCGTAATCAAGTGTTTCATGCGTTACTCCATCATTCTAAATGTGTAGATATAGCCACTGACCAGCATACGGGCGATTTCGCCGTTGTTACCGCTACTGGCGAAATGCGCTGGCACAACGTTATATTCACCCTCATCAAAGATGTACACATCGAACGATTCGCCACCTGTTACCGGAATCGTGCTTAATGTACCGTTATTCAAATCGGGACTCTGGGAGAAAATTAGATGCGAACCATCCGGGCTAAGTGTCCCCATACGTGGTGAATCATAGTTGGAGTCCGATGAGAAGTAATCCGCTGCTGAGGGAATCTCTGTAAAGTCAAAAATAGGTGTGAACGTTTCTGTCGTCAAGTCGAGCGTAAACGCCGTCCAACCAATTTCACCGACAAAATCAAAGTTAACACCGTTGACAACAAGCGTATTTTCGTCTGACCAACTAACACCATCGGGAATATACCCGCCAAGTTGTACCCATTCAGGTAAACTTGTTGCGTAAAGCTCTTGAGACATGGAGATCTGATGGGTGATGTCTCCACTTTGTAAATCGACAATCCAGATGCCACTGTTTTCCCGTTCTCTTGGGCGGAATAACAGGGCGATCTGTGTTTCATCCGGTGAGACGGATGCACCACCTTCTAAGGAAAAGCCGAAATTCGTGTTATAAAAAGAGAAAATATCATCCTGTGTACTAGTGAGGTCTGCGATCAACTCTGGTTCATCAGCGAATCCACTTTCGTCATCACCAATCACACCGACAAAACTGCCCGAATTTTTGCGGATAACAAATAATTCTGTGCTGACATCTTCGCCGTTATCAATGTAACGTATGAAGTAGAGATCACCGGTTGGTGACCATACGGAAAGTAGGTCAATCGGCAAACCATCTGTTTCTCCATTAAAGTCGAGTCTTCCTTCATAGCCATCATCAGTGAGGTTGATGAATTTGCGTTCCACAACATCGAATATCCAGATGTCACCATCTTCAACATAGATTAAGCTACTGGCTTCTATGGCTATCATGGTGTTATCCGGTGACCATTGGAGTGACATTGGACGACCAAGCCGTATGCGTTCGCCTTCAGGTGTTTCTTGCGGATATGGGGTGCAGGTTGTATCGACGATCTCGAAATTATAAACACAGATTCCCCGTTCGTCGGTATCATCAGCACCTTCATAGGCGAGCATGGTGCCATCCGGTGAAATTACGGATGTGCCCGGATGACCATCAACAATTTCACTTACTATTTGCACATTGATGAGTTCAAGGTCAAAATTCGATTCGTCGTCCTGTGCCAGTCCCATCATCGGCATGAGTAAACATAGCGTGAATAATATCGTAATTCGTTTCATCCTCGACCATCCCCTAGTTTTGTGTACATCATTATCAGTCTAATTCCGCTTGAGGACCTCTTTAAGATACTTATCACGATTTGCAGAACGGGCGATTTTGCCGCTACTTGTTTTGACCAGCCATTTGGGTTCGACAATATGCACATAACGGGCGGTGACATCGGTGTTTTTTGCAATACGTGCGCGAACTTCCTTAATAATAGGGGCAGTGGCAGTGCGATCTTTGGGGTCTATGCCGTTTTCGACCTCCGCAATAATGGCAATATCTTCTGTGCCGAGGCGGTCATTCATCACCCCGAAGGCGGATGTACGCCCTGCATGAATGCCGGGAATGTCGTTGAGTAAATTTTCGATGTCCTGTGGATAGACATTTTTACCACCCACGATAATCAGATCTTTCTTACGCCCTGTGATGTAGAGTTCGTCGTTAGCAAGATATCCCATGTCTCCGGTAAAGTACCAGCCATCTTGCATGACCGCATCGGTAGCCTCAGGGCGTTTATAGTACCCACTCAACATGAACGTGCTTTTTAGCGCGATCTCTCCGACATGACGTTCCGGTAAATCCTGTTGATTTTCATCTACCACTCGCACGACACAATCTGCAACAGGTTTACCATTAGAGACAAAGGTCAAGGTAGGCGAGTCGCCATCATTAGGTTTTGCTTGACGTTGAGACATAAGCGCATCACGATCCACAGTATCGTGCGTTAAGGGGGTACCGATGCCTGCTTGTGTGACAGCAAACGTGTTTTCTGCCATTGCATAGCATACAGTCAGCGCTGATTCTGAAAAGCCATAAGGCGCGAAACGCTTCAAGAATACCGTGTGGCTATCAACCATCACTGGCTCGGAGCAATTGACCAATGCTCGCAATGTGGATAGGTCTAGTGATTCGATGTCTTGTTCACGGACACGCGTCGCAAGAAAATTATAGGCGAAATTCGGTAACCAACAGAGCGTTCCATTATAGTGGTCGATAGCATGAAGCAGTATCTTCGGATCGCGCACCCATTGAAACGGTGACATCAACACCAATTTAACCCCCTGCAATATTGGCATGATAAAGCCTGCGATTAAGCCCATATCATGATAGAGCGGTAACCAACTCACGATTACATCATCATTGGAAAGGTGAATCGCCTCGCTGTAGCTCGCTATCTGGTTAATGACGGCACGGTGACTGAGCATGACACCTTTTTGTAAGCCTGTGCTACCGGATGAATGCTGTAAAAAGGCGGTATCTTCTGGCTGAGCAGGGTTCATGCTGAGATAGGTGTTTATATCACCACCGGGTTGAAGCGTATCTTTATTGATAATCGTCGTGTCTACATTAGCGAGATGCGATTTTAGATCGTTTTCAAGCGCGTCATATGTGATGACCACGCGCACATTTTCATGATCGACCAATTTGCGGATGCTATCGAAATATCGTGCAGGATCGAGCTTATCGCTCAAAAACGGAAAAATAGAGGGAACAGCACCTAATAACATCGCTCCCCAGAAGCTATACAAGACATCCTCACCATGTTGCAAGATTAATGCAACGAGATCACCAGGCTTTACACCAGCATTTTCCATTGCAGACGCATAGCGTGATGCACGACGGAAAAACTCGCCATAAGTCACATGCTGTTCATTATCACCGTCGATCAGCACAATGATTGTTTGCTCTGCATTTGCCTCATAATGCCACTTCGCCTGCTCAAGCAAGGTGGTGGGGCTAGTTTTCGTGGTGAAGGGTACTGGATTGCTCATAAGCGCGTGAAGTCTCCATTTTTGGTGGATTGTAGATAAGTGTGGGCGGATTTGCTAGATGTGAGTTCGGAGCATATGTAAGAGTAAACCACTTTTTACGAGTAATTTACAAATCTCCAAAGGTTTACACACACTTTGATTACAACCACGGTGCAATATAGAGGTATCGAACGAAGCACAGTGATAATGAAAAGGAAATGAAATCGTGAAGACAAAACAACTTAAAACAATGGTACTTGGTGTAATGGTCGTGTCGATGCTCTCACTCTTTGGCGGTGTCGCCAGCGCACAGACGGATGCTGATACGCCAGCGGTTGTGCAACGGGGTGAACAGCGCGGTCCGCGTGATAATGGGCGCAACTTCCTCCAGCAGATTATAGAGGAACTTGGGCTGGATACAGATGAAGTCCGGGCACAGTTAGCTGACGGTGCGACAGTTGGTGAAATTCTCGAAGCCAGCGGAAATAGCGTAGATGCTGTGATTGGCACTGTGATAACAGAAGCGACTGAACGACTCTCTGCATTGGTGACAGAAGGCACCATTACACAGGCACAGATGGACGAACGCCTTGCGAATATGGAAACCCGCCTCGGTGAACTGATGACCCGCACCTTTGACGGTAGCAATCGCCCGGATCGTCCTAATCGCGATAATTCACCCCGTGGAGCACGTCAGCTGGTTCAGATTGTGGCAGAAGCCACCGGTTTAGAAGCGACTGACATCGTGGCACAGGTACGTGATGGTGCGACCCTCGCGGAAGTTATTGAAGCGAATGGTGGTAGTGTAGAGGCAGTATCAAACACCGCACTGAGCGCTGTTACCGAACGCGTCAATGAACGTTTGGCTAATGGTGAGATCGATGAAGAACAAGCCGCTCAGTTCCTAGAACGTGCCGCAACAATGATTGAAAATGCACTGAACGGTACCCGCCCACAACGTGGCAATGCATAGATCATCACGTAATCCCTAGCATTATATGTAAATAAGCCTCTCATACCAGAACCCGGCATAATGTCGGGTTTTTTGATTTTATGGCGCAGTCTCAAAAATTTTTACTTTGTTCATAATATACTTCATTAATTGAATGTTTTACGAACATTTTCGGAAGAAAGTATGAAATTAGGCACCATGACTAAAGTCCTATTCTGAATCCTGTAAAAAAGTTCCAAACGAAGTAAATAATATTCCACTTTCTGTTGAACCCCTCCTTATATAACGCATATGATCGTGTTGGATGTGTAACCGACAAATAAATACAACACGGTAGTTTCATAGGGGGAGAGTACACACCTAAACAAATTTTTGAAGTTTCGCATTATCAAACCACAGATCGTTATTCGGTCATTAGCAAGATATTAAACGCATTAGGAGAGGTGAAAAACATCGTGACATTCTATATAGACAAATATCGAGAAAAGGGGAGACGATATGTTTAAAAAACTTACACTGTCTTCAATTTTCGCCGCCGCATTTTTTCTTTTAGTATCGACGGTCTCTGCCGCTACAGTTTTATTATGTGTGCAGAGTTTAGTTAATAGCCGTAGTATCCAGGGGAACATTGGTTCACAAAATTACAATGTCTCCGCAGGTGTGTTCCGTGTTCAGGTCGACGGAGATCCGCAGTTTGCGTTCTGTACAGACATCAATAACAGAATCACGACACGTAGTGACTGTGAACCACTGACACAAGCCAATATTTATGCGAACAGCGACATTGGCGCGACAGACGATGATGTTGCTTGTCTTCTACAATATTACCCACCACAAGCAGGGTTAGGTAATACCGAAGCGGCTTCTCGACAAGCGGCTGTTTGGTATTTTGCAGACGGCTTTAACGTTACCTCACCAAGTGATGTCGTAACGCGTGCTGGAGTAATTGTTGCTGACATTGAAAACCGTATTCTGAATAACGAATGCGATGCAGTCGTTACACCGACAATTAGCTTTGATCAAGCAGGTGGAACTACATTCCTTGCCGATGATGGTAATGGTGGTTTCTTACCCGCATCAGTTGATTACACCGTAACGGTTCTTAAAGGTAGTGATCCTGTTGCTAACCAACAAGTTACTATTGTTACCACTTCTGGTGACCTCAACGGAAACGGTATAAGCGTCAACATTAACACCGACTCAAACGGTCAGGCAGTTGTCACATTGACCGATGACGAAGTTGGTACTGCTGTATTAACAGCCGAAACCATGATTGAACTACAAGCTGGTACCCGAATTGATCCGGGTCCTACCGTTCAGAAGATCGTTCTAAGCGGAAATGAAAACTTCGAACTTGGGGCAGAAGCGGAGCATGAATTCTCTGCTGGTGCACGAATCATTGTTCGTAAATTCCGTGATTCAAATCGTGACGGTGTCCGCAATAGTGGCGAAGAACTCATTAACTGGGAAGTTCAGATTCGTGAGACCGGTGAGGCTTGGGAAACGTATGGCTTAGGTAATGATGGCACCCGTGCTTTCATTGTTGATCCAAACGCTACTTATGAAATTTGTGAAGTACCTGTCAACGGATGGACACGTACATTACCCGCCGATAGCGATTGCTATGAAGGTATTTCTGCTCCTGCCGAAATCCTATTTGGCAATGTCGAAGGTCCTGGCTTATTGATCTCTAAATATCATGACTTGAACGGTAACGGTCAACGTGATAACGGGGAACCGGGCATTGATGGACGTAGCTTCCAGGTTGATCGTTTCGAAGATCAACAATGGCAACCAAGCTATAGTGGTCAAACCGCAAATGGTGGTTTGTTGGGTTTTGATAACATCATTTATCCGTTCCTATATCGTATAAATGAGGAATCAATCCCCGCTGGTTGGTATGCTTCTACGCCGAACCCTGTTGAAGTTAATGTAACGAATACCGAGCTTTACAACGTTGAATTCGGTAACTTAGAAACAGCGCAACTCACTATCAACAAAACATGGTTGACAAACGGCGAACCGGAAGACAATCCTGGTGCCACCGCCGAGGTTTGTGTACGTCGTACAGACAACAATGACCCGGCAGTTGACCTTGTACCAACCGGTGCATCTGAAACCAACGATGGTGCCTTCTGCTTAGATATTGATGATAGCGTTGTCTTCGATAATCTGTGGCCCGGCAACTACGAGATCACAGAATCTTCCCTAAGTGGATGGACAACTGCTGACGCACAAAATATCTCACTGAGCAGTGGCGAAGACGCTGAAGCTAGCATCGTCAATTCCCGCGAAGTGCTTGATCTGCGTCTGAACTTGACCGCAGAATGTGTGGT
>DAOTXB010000211.1:0-3097 GCA_034435575.1 Anaerolineae bacterium | reverse complement strand
TCCTGTGAGCGTGGAGTATCATGCTCACACGCTGGACGACACCCGCAGGGTTGTTCAGCGGTGCGCCACCTCGGTGTGGTGTACCAAGCCCCTCTGGCGATGAAGAGCAAGCATTTTAGCTTGCTCACCTTCTCAGCCCATCAGACACCGTTGTTAACCGTTATGATAGCTCATGAACTCAAAACTGTCAGACGCACAGAACATCAGCTGAGAGGGTACGCGACTGCGAGGTCGCGTATGACAGAGGTCTTCATCGGCCAGATTCAACCCAACCGGCTCTACAATCAGTCGAAAAACAGCATGACAAGAAAGCAATATCATTCAATCAAAACTGCACAATATCACATAGACTAAGTAAATTTTGTCCTATTCCTGCCAAACCGTGTCCTAAATAACCGCGACGCGGTAATATTGCCACCCGAAATGTCCTATTTCTGCCAACCCAAATCTGTGAAAATACAGTACTCTAGATAGTAGTTATGTTAAAAAACCGCGCCAACCTCGGGGTTTACAACAGCGTTGTTGGACACGGCACAAAAACTAGTTGTATAGTCATGGCAATAGATTTTTCGAGCATTAGTCACGGATAGAAAATTATGGCGCGGCGGAGAATTCGGGGTAAATCAAAAGCAAAATCTGCTCCCACACCGGGATGGGCGGTCTATCTGCGCACTAGTAGTGACGAAAACCAGAAACCGGAGCTTTCCCGCGCACGTCAGCGATACGCCATTGAGAACAACGTCCTCAACCATTCTGACATGCCCGTTTACGCGGAGTACATTGATGTCCTGACCGGTTCGACCCCGCACCGTAAAGCCTACCAGCAATTGCTGGACGATGCCCGCACCGGTGAATTCTCCCATGTGATTGTCGAACGTGCCGACAGATTTGGACGCAACGACACCGAAGCCTTACGTGCGATTGATGAACTGCACGACTTTGGTGTGGCGGTACGTTTCGCCAATCAACCCGATCTCGACCCGATGGACCCTGATGATCGTGTACTGGTCGCCCTGACCTTCACCCTCGCCCGTCGCGAGTCCGCGCTGCTCGGCTTACGGGTACGCGGTGGGGTCAAAGCTAAGCGCGAAAGTGGAGGATTTCACGGACGCGCACCCGACGGTTATCTCAACAAAAATGGCTTGACTAGTGGCGAAGCCAAGAAACGGGATGGACGCGTGCGACACTGGATTGAACTCGACCCTGATCGCGCCCCGATCTGGCGCTATGCCTGGGATCTATTGCTCGAAGGCAACAATACCCTCGAAAATATTTGCGAGGCATTACACACCCGGGGCTATCGTTACAAATCTGGTCGCCCGTTTATCACGATCAAGCCCAACGGCAAGCGTGTGATTAATGCCAATACCCTGTCGTCCATCTTCCATAACTGGACTTATGCCGGATGGGTCACCAGCAAACGCAACAACGTACTACCCAAAACGATCCGTGGTGATTGGGAACCACTCGTCACCACCGAAGAACTCGAAGCAGGTATCAAAATTTTGGAAAAACGCGATCATAATCGTGGCAGACATCGTCGCTTTGACTACCTACTCAAAGGTATCGTCTATTATGAATCACCCGAAGAGGGATTGATTAAACTCACCTGCTCCACGTCGAACAGTTCGCGTGCTGGCGGAGGCACCGCCTATTATTGTCAACGACGCAGTAGCGTCAACTTCATGTGTAGCGCGATTGATGATCAGATCGCCGGTGCGTTGCACAATATACAGGTCGATCCTGAACTTATCCCCTTGATCCATGAGGCATACACCGAAGAACTCGCCGAGCGCCTCGGGCATCTTGAACCCGGTGAAAGCAAAGAGTTGGAGAATTCGCTCAAAGGGATTAAAGACGAAGAATCGCGCATGGCACGTTTATTCGCGACGGGGAAAATTAGCGAGGATGTGTGGGATAGCATGTGGCGTGAATGGCAAGATCGACGTAGTCAGATCAATCAAATGCTTCAATCGCTCGAATCTCGTGCTGAAACGCACATCATTAATCTCGATCAGGCGCTTGAAATTATCACGCGCATCGGAATCGTGTATAATAAGTTAAGCCGTGATGATAAAAAGCAGATATTACGGCATATGGTTGAGCGGGTCATCATCGACCCGGAGGGAACCATACGATTGGATTTACGTGCACCTTTCGCCTATTTGCGGGGCATTTTTGCCTCCATAGACGAAGACGGGAAAGGGTTTAGCACCCGCACCAAAACAAAAACCGGTCAGCATAGTGTGACCGGTCGAGTGTTAGGACAACGTTCGGATAGTGTCCTGTTGTGCGGGGAGGATTGGACGGCATTCGAACATTCCGCACATCTTTCTACCTCAGATTTCTTCAATATCATTGCATTTCCACAGCGTGAAAAAGTAATACGCTTCTCAACCTCCAGCTAATTGGCTTTAGCGGTGAGCAGAAGGGGTACGTGTATCCCCCTCGCCCACCTTGAAGCACCGTCGCGGAGGCTAACAGCACTCCCAACCACAGAATAACACAGGTTGGTAGATTGTTGGTTTCCCAGACGGAATCGCTCAAAGAACTGAAGACATTCAGTTCTCAAACGCAGATTTGCGGAGGAAATACAACGTATGACACGGTCAATTGTTTTGACGAATCACAAGGGCGGTGTGGGAAAATCCACATCCGCGACGAATATTGCGTTCGGATTGGTGCAGGTCTTGCGCCACTTGAATGCCCCCAACCCACGCGTGTTGCTCATCGACACCGACAGCCAATCCCACGCCACACTCGTGACCACCGGTCGCAACGATTTCGGCACAGAAGACAGTCTCCACACTGTACTCATGGCAGATCGCAAAGACGCATCCAACGTGATGCTTGACTGCATCGTGCCGAGTATGTGGGATGATGACTTACACGTCTTGCCCGCATCGCATCTGCTTGAACAAGCGGAACGTGAACTGCAAGGCACCGCTGGCGCACCCTATCGCATCGCAGATCCACTCGCCAAAATTTCACACCGTTATTCGGCTATCGTCATCGACACGCGTCCATCATTTTCACTGATGACAGAGATGGGACTGTTGGCGGCGACGGATGCCATTATCCCCGTCGAACCGCGCTA
>DAOTXB010000210.1:0-2361 GCA_034435575.1 Anaerolineae bacterium | reverse complement strand
TGCTGAAATCGCGCTGTGACAAAATATTTGTAGCGGGCTTATCGATGGGCGGGTTGTTGGCGGTGCTGGTCGCGCATCAAATGCAGGTAGATGGTCTGGTTGTGATGGCGGCACCCTTACACATCCCCTCACCGATGCTCGCCCATGCCAGTAAGATTAAGTTCTTAAAACGTACATTTGACGCGCATGACCCCAGCGATTTATCCGTGACCATCCGTACAGAGCAATTGGCGCGGGGCGAACCCAATCTTGGGCGTGTGCGCTATGAACGGATGCCCACACAAACGTATCAAGAGATTTATGATCTTATGCAAGCGGTCAAGCCCCTGTTACCGGAAATTCGCACACCTGCCTGTGCGATCTATGCGCGTCACGATAAAACCGTGCCCTTTTTGAATTATCAATTGATGGTTGATGGCTTGCATAATACGCACTTAGAATCACATATTCTGGAAAAAAGCGGGCATGTGATGACCCATGATATTGAGAAAGAAACTGTGTTCAAGACAGTCACAGACTTCATCAAATCGCAGATAGATCAATAGATTCTTTGAGCCCTGCCAATACTTTCTCATGCTTATCACCACAAAACCCATAAGTTGCTAATGGTTTTCCCTGTAGCAGTAACAGTTGTGTTATGAAAACATCTCATTCATTTTTAAAATAAAGTTTTTCTGAAACTTATGGATGGTTTGTAACTTTATAGCTAGTTGCCCACATGAGGGCAAAACTAGAATGGTTTGCCAACCATAAGGAGATATATAAACATGAAGAAATTACGTTTAGTAGGTGTTATGCTCGCAATGTTGCTCGTAACCGCGTTAGTGGTTCCAACTGTCATGGCACAGGGTAATTCCGGTAATGCCCGGGGGAACTCACCCACAATTACCGATATTGTCGTTGCATCCTCAGAAGCAGATCAACCAGAATTTACCATTTTGCGTGCCGCATTAGAAACAGCAGGGCTAGTAGAATTCTTCGATGGCAATCGTCAATTTACTGTATTTGCACCTACCGATCAGGCATTCCTTGATCTGTTAGACGCACTTAACCTTACCCCGGCGGAACTACTGGCTTCACCTGATCTCGCAACTATTCTGACTTATCATGTAACCACCGGCAATCGCAATTCTAACAGTGTGTTGGGCGCCCGTCAGATTCGTATGTTCAGTGGTGAATTTGCACAAATTGATGCAGGCGCAGGCACAATTGCTGGCTCACCAATCATCGCCACCGACATCGATGCCCGCAACGGTACCATTCATGTCGTTAGCTCTGTGCTTATTCCGCCCAGCTTACGATAAAACTGAATACCACTATGCAATAAAAAAGGGCGCGATTGTGCGCCCTTTTTTATTGCCCATAAGACTTGAAAACATAATCGCTATTGACATGGAGATTGCAAAAAGTGAAGTATTTAACCCCGTTCACTGCCTGATATTTTGTGTGCTGAAATAGAGCGTCTTCTGATCGAACACAGCCCCGGTTAATTGACTGAAGACTTCATCAACATCACGCAGAAATTCCAGTGCCTCATCAAGGGTATCTACTGATTTTTCCCGTGAGCGCGTGAGCTTCCCGATAAACGTGGTCAGATATTTTAAGAAGGCATTCGGGATATTTACCGTAATCGTCCAACCCATTTTAGGATTAGAGCGCACCTGTTGTATGATCTTCGATACTTTTGGGATATTCCTAGGGAAGTCGGTGACATCACCCGTATCGCGGATGTAATGAATACACATAGTATCTTCGGCAGACTCAATGATTTCGAGCAGTACAGTTACCATTCTTTCAAGCTCTAATAGCGTCATATCACCCGAAAACTTCATGTAAATCAACTTTTCATCAATGACTTTATAGACATCTATTGGCGTAATGTCTCTCCTTACGGTTTGAGTGACGTTATGTTTATCATATGTGTAAAACGCAAGTTTCATTCATTAAGAAATGCATTACGTGTACGTTTGAACTTATACTCAACCCTAAAGAGTTGCCCAATATGACTGCCAAGTCGATTGCTAAACCTGTGAACGACGTAATGGACGCATACCATTGAGCGTGACCAGCAACAGCACACCCACATCTGCCAGAATTGCCAGCCACATCGATGCCAATCCAGCAAATGCTAACGCCAGGACGAGCGCTTTGACCAAAAAGCTCAAGCCGACATTCTGCACAATTAAGCGGCGGGAAAACCGTGCTAATTTGACCGCAAAGGGTAATTGCGCCAAATCATCCGACATCAAAGCAATATTCGCTGTTTCGAGCGCCTGTGCCGTACCCGCACCGCCCATCGCAATGCTGACCGTCGCTGTCGCTAAGGCAGGCGTATCGTTGACTCCATCGCCGATCATCGCA
>DAOTXB010000209.1:0-3493 GCA_034435575.1 Anaerolineae bacterium | reverse complement strand
AGACCCTCTAAGTCAGGGTTGGGGCTGGTGGTACTTTAGCAATATCGAATTTGAGGACGAACGGGTGGTGCTCAACAGCACGTACTTACCGGCAGGCACCTATGAATATGTGTACACGATTCGGGCGGGGCTGGCTGGGACGTATAACGTGATCCCTGCAACAGCAAGCGAGAATTACTTCCCTGACGTTTTCGGACGTACAGCTGGAACAATCTTCACGATTTTGCCGGAAGAATAGGTGTGGCTTCTGGGTATGGGTAGTGACTAGCCGTACCCTGAATTTCTCTCTACAATGGTGATATAGATGCCTATAAGAGAGTAGTCGAGAAAGTGAACTATGTCTGGATATGAACTTATTCCGGTGATGCAGGCGCTCCGTGCAGACAATAAAGCAGAAGCACGGGCACTTTTGCAACCCATTCTGGAGGCGAACCCCACAGCGGACGCGTGGTTATTGGCGGCGCGGGCACAGGAAGATGGTCAGACCGATGCGATTAAGGGATATTTGCAACGAGCACTTGCGCTTGACCCTGACCATAGCGAAAGTTTGCAGATGGTGGAGCAGTTGGGGATCACGCTGGATACTGGCGCCATTGACCCTGTTGCACAGGATGTGAGCACACCTGCAACAGGCGCATCATCCCCGAATGCAAATGCTGACCAAGAGGATGATCCGTTCGGCGGCATTAATCCATTTGGTGGTGGCGCGTCATCAACACCCGAGGCTGAACCATCCGTAGACCCTGACGCTGAGGGTGTCTACGAAATGCTGTGGGATTGTAAATTCTGTGGCACGGAGAAGTTGCTCGGTAAATCGCAGAAATTCTGTCCGGTATGTGGCGCGACGCAAGACCCATCGTGGCGCTATTTTCCGTCTGATGAAGATAAGGTCGCTGTTCATGACCATAAATTTGTCGGGCGAGATGTCACCTGTGATTCGTGTGGAACGCTCAATTCAGGTGATTCCGCGTATTGTACTAATTGTGGCGCACCGCTGGAAAATGCCACAACTGCCCGCACCTTTGGTGTGCGCGAAAAATCGGAAGGTGCGCGTTTTGGTGAGGAAGACTTGCAATCACGCTTAAATGCAGAAAGTGCGGCGTATGCGCGGGGCGAAATACCGACGGATAAGCCAAAGGCTGTCAAACCCACCACACAAAAGAAAAGTAACGGGCGTAATCGATGGATTTTGCCGATTATTGGCGTTGTGCTTGCGGGTATTGCCGGTGTTGCCTATTTGTTGCTGGCGACGACACAAATCACGGCGACGGTCACTGATCGAACGTGGGAGCGCACTGTTCAAATTGAGGTTTTGCGTGAGGAACGCGGGAGCGCCGAATGTGGCTCTCAACCGTCAGATGCAGATGTGTATGATCGCCGACGGGAGCAGGTGGATACACGCCGTGTGCAAACGGGCGAAACCTGTAGAAATGTGCAGGTCGATCAGGGGGATGGCACTTTCCGGCAACAACGTCAGTGTGACCCGGTCTATGAAAACGAAGCGGTCATGGGTGATGTGTGCTATTACACCGTGGAGCGCTGGCGCAATTCACGCGAGGCATCTTTAGCGGGTGAATTTACACAATCGCTCGCCTGGCCCGCCACAGGGATTACGACAAGTTGTGCGAATGTTGGGTGTGAGCGTGAAGGGGCGCGGAGCACAGATTTTGTCGTTTATCTGCAAGATGCGGAAGGTGATGTCTTCACTTGCGACTTCTCAGAAGCAGAATGGAGTGAAATTCCTATCGGCGCGGAATTTACGTTAGAGCAACGGCGCTTTAGTGATGCGGAATTGTGTAACACGTTGGAACGCGTGGGCTAAGGCGACATAACACATAATATATTTTGAGCAACAGACCACAAATAGATAGCAGGTGACTCATGGCAGATGAAGCGCGTGTGTTGATGCAGGCAAAACGGGCGATTAGAGGTGCAGATAAAGCCGGTGCGCGGCGCATCTTGAAGCCGTTATTGCAAGAAAAGCCAACCGCCGAAGCATGGTATATTGCGGCACAATCAATGGACTCAGAGGCGCAAGCGATCACCTGCTTGAAAAAAGCGTTAGTGTTGGACGAGTGGCATGTGCAGGCAAACCGTCTGTTGCTCAAGCTAGAAGGTGCACCGTCTCTGGAAGAAGTCGCCCGAAAACGAGAAACGCAGAATGCCACCACAGTATCCACTGACAGCGTTGCGCCATTGCCCGACTTAAAGCGTAAACCCCGTGTGAAGAAGGTGGATAGCGCACGGCGACGACGCAGAATGTGGACGCGAGTCGGTTGTGTCAGTTTCATGGTCATGTCGTTTGCTTGTTCGGTTTTTACTTTTAGTTTGATCGGCTTGGTGCCAGGCGTGATTGGTGCATTTATCCAATTTACCGGAGGACCGCCACCGATAACTGAGTTGGATGGTCGTCCTATCGAAGAGGTCGAGAACGCGGCATACTTCATAGAACCGGCGTTGAGCGAAGACGCGACAAGCCAACAAGTGAATGTGCTGGAACATGGTTATGTGCATGAGTATCGTTTTAGCGGACGTGTAGGCGAAGACTACGCGATCTATGTACAGTTTATGTCGGTTGCCGCTTCTGATGTGGATGCGAATACGCTGGTGCTTGACCCTGATGGCAATGTGGTCGGGCGGGATGTCTGCTTGCCATTGGGCGAGGCGGGCTTGCTAGGCGGGCAGGGGAACGTGACAATTAATTGTAGTCTGAACCGTACCGGCGAGTGGCGTATGCGTGTATTGGGTATAAATGGAGAGAGTGTGGGCGCGTACTTCGCCGCAATTGAAAGGTTAGATGGGCGCTCCTTCTAAAGTTTGATGGCTAAGGTCTAACGGCAGATTATGGTCTGGTTTTACGTAGCCATTCAATCAACGCTTGATTGATCGCTTCGGGTTTATCGTTTTGTACCCAATGTGTGCCACCGTCAATGTAGATAATTCGGGCATTATCGCATAGCACGGCGCTTTCTTCTGCCAGTTTGTTTTCAAAGACACGGTCATTTGTGCCGCAAATAATCAAAACGGGCACATTTTTGATAAATGGTGAGGCGAGCTTTTGTGGGGGAAAGCGCCGTATTGCCCGATAGTAATTCATCATCGCGGTCATCGCACCGGGTTGATACCACGCGCGTTTGTATTCAGCAATGGCTTCTGTGCTATAGGCTCCCCGAAATGCCCATTGCGCCATCACCCACCAATTCCCTAAGCGTGTGACCATCTCTGGAATGCCTTCCAACTGAAAAAATGCCATATACCAGCTATTAAGCTGTTGACGAAGACTTTTCTGTAATGCACGACTAAAGACCGCGTTATGGGGGATGTTGAGCGTGATAAGATTTTTTACACGATCGGGGAATTTGTTCGCCGTCCACCAGGCGATAGCACCGCCCCAATCGTGCCCGATGATGGTCACTTTGTCGTGTCCGGTGGAATCGATCAAGGCGATGACATCGTCGGTAAGTACATCCAGATTATAGGCTTCGAGGGCGGT
>DAOTXB010000208.1:0-2806 GCA_034435575.1 Anaerolineae bacterium | reverse complement strand
GCATAATTTTCCATAAAGCGGTCACCGGAGGCATTGGTTAAATAACCGCCTTCACCACGACAGGCTTCACTCATCAAAATGCCGTGTTTATAGATGCCTGTTGGATGGAATTGCACAAACTCCATATCCATTAGCGGCACGCCCGCATTATAGGCAATCGCCACACCATCACCCGTGTTTGCAGTCGCATTTGAGGTGATTTTCCATGCTCTTCCGTAACCACCTGTTGCAAACATGACCGCTTTACCAATCAGCGTGTGCAATTCACCCGTGAGGATGTCCATTGCAACGACACCGTAGGCTTTTCCATCTTCTACCAGTAATTCCAGTACATACCACTCGCTGTAAAATTTCACATCATGCTTAAGACATTGTTCGTAAATCGTGTGCAACAAGACATGACCTGTCCAGTCAGCGGCGAAATTTGCCCGGGGCGCACTATGCCCACCGAAGCGCCGTTGATTAATGCGCCCATCGTTAGTCCGGCTGAAAACACACCCCATGTGTTCATATTCATAGATGATGTCAATCGCATCATTTACGAGAACTTCGATCTTGTCTTGATCGCCGAGCCAATCTGACCCCTTAATTGTGTCGAACATGTGCAAGTCTGTGCTATCAACAAACGCGTCGCCCGGTGGGATTTGCTCTAGTGGACCTCTTGGACCGGTATCAGGAACAGGACGCACATTATTGAGCGCCGCGGCAATCCCGCCCTGTGCCGCGCCACTATGACTGCGTAACGGGTGTACTTTACTAAGAACGCCGATATTCTGGACACCTTCGCGTGCGGCAACCATTGCCGCCCAGCTACCCGCTAATCCTGCACCGACAATGATAATGTCATGGGTAATTGTTTCACTCATAAAATATCCCTCTCACTAAATCACTTATATTGTGCGTGTGAAAGGGATATTTGCTTAGTGATAGACATCATCATATTTTAGTACCAAAAGGCGACATTCAGGTATTTCAAAAGTAATTTTTCTAATAAATGCAGTGTAATTGCTCTGCACCGAATATATAAGTTACACGGGATGTGCATAATATTTTATGAATCCTTACATATCCACGTTTGTGACCAAAAACTTGACTTGTTGATTAGGGCATGGATGGGTCTTATAGCTTCAGCACATGGTGAATGACGAGACTCTGCCTACTAACGCCTCATATATCGTCAAATGTTGCTATCGAGTCACGTTTTTGTGTCTTTTTAGGAAATAGTCATGTGTAGAATGCGTTATAGGATGAATAATACGGTACAGTCATCAAAAAATTGTTGTCATGACTATAATGGATGTATCAGATTTCTGCGACAAAATTGTTCACCAGATATTTCTGACTCACCTCATCGGGATAGTGCAGGCATTATTCGTTTTCCATGTACCATAGTAACGTGGCGGCAAGCTCACGCGGATGGGTATTATAGGCGAAGCTCGCTCGCAACACGCCATCCCGATCTAGTAGATACGAACGGGTCGAATGATCAACGGTATAAATTGCCTGTGTACCCTCATCCAAGCGACGCTCGTAGTAAAAATCATAGTCAGGTTGAATGCGACTCAGTGTGGCATCATCAGGGGAGAAACCGACAAAAGCTGGATCAAAATTATCGAGATAGTGTCGCATAATTTCTGGTCTATCACGTCCAGCATCCACGCTAATCATCATAAAGGTTACCTCAGCTGAATTAGCACCTAACAAAGCGCGCGCATCACGGTAATCAAGTAATGTTAGCGGACAAAAGTCTGGACAATGTATATAACCGAAAAAGATCACGCGCCATGTGCCATCAGTGTCACTCAATTGGTTGAGGTCATCGTCACTGCCAATTGCTACAAAGTCCTGAACCTGTATCGGCGGATTAACGACTTGCCCAACATAGATGTCATCAAGGATAGCCGTTAAAGATAAATCAGTGAGTGTATCGGGTTCCAGTTCATATGGAATAGGCGTGTTTGATATCCACGCATCAATGCTGATTTCTATACCCGAAGCGAAAACTAGCGCCAGCCGTACACTGTCCCCCTCAACCAACGGTTCATCAAAATTCATGAGCATAATGTGGTACCCACCGGGTTCTAATACAATTATTTCTCCCGCAGGAATGTCAATAGCATCAACCGGACGCATCCGAATTACATCGTTTTGCATCTGATTTTCATGGACTTCTGCCATGCCATCGCGTGTGTGAACAGCGATTAGTTGGTCATCAGTCTCCCCGTCATTGTGTATTCTCAGGTAAGCAACACTTATCGTTTCCCCCGGAAGTACCCAGGCACCACTTAGGCGCAAATCATCTGAATCATCAGTTTGTGCGGTCACTGTTGAAACGGTAATAAGTGCCATCATAATGATCCATTGAAAAACGCTACGGATTCTCATCACACAGATTCCTTTTATTGAAGCGGAGCCAGACAAGTTTCTGACTCCGCATATAAATTTGTTTAGTGACCGGATTGTTCAGGTAGGTTGCCACTGCTGAAGATCGCTTCGTTTTCTTCGCCTTCAGCATAAAGGAAACCAACCAATCCACGTTCTAAGCGGCTGAGCGCATGGTCAACCAAGATATAGCGACCCGGCACATTCATTGTAAATTCAACCATCGTGCTACCACCGGGAGGAACCAGTGTTGTCTGCACATCTGTTAGTGGTGGACTGGTTAGTGAGCCTTCGTCGTATACCCGATCAAAAATTTCGCCAATCACATGGAATGAGGAAATAGCATTTGGACCACCAACGCCGAAGTAGATGCGTACAGTATCACCAACTTCTGTCCGCATAGCATATTCATCTAATGTCAGAG
>DAOTXB010000207.1:0-1654 GCA_034435575.1 Anaerolineae bacterium | reverse complement strand
TCATCACCTTCCAAACTTTCAATCGGAGTCGGTGCGCTCAGGCGCTTTGCCCATAGCCCGGCATGTTTGTAATATGGTTTGCATCCGTGATTCATCAAATGGCGTTCCTGCGGGTTCGGTTGCCAATCTGGTTGATCCCATCTGCGGTAGGTTTTGCGGAAAATATCGGGCTTTACCGACCAAAAATCGTACCCACCAAGGCGTTTTGGAGGCATCATTCCGGGGTCAAAAATGATAATGTCGCCTGCCTGTGCATAAGCCACTTCGGAAGGATATTCGATACGCAAAGGCGCTTTGCTTTCCGGTAAGCGCGCCGCCATAATTAATTGTTTCTTGCGCTCATAATATTGAAACCCCTGTGCGATGAGTTCCGACTTTTGCCAATCCCGTTGTCGAATAGGTTCGACCATAAGCTAACCTCTAACAGTAGTTCGTGGCGTAGTTGCCAATCTTATATATTATTGCATCTTTTTGTCAGAATCCCCCCCATTTTTGAGGGGATTTAAAGGTTTTGGGGTATGAGTCTACAAATTATCGAGGCATTATGGCGCGAAAACGGGGAAATAGTCGCGGCGTGAATGGTTGCTAATATTGGTCAGATCACCCGAATCAACATCAACGACGTAGATTTCTGAATTGCCGTCACGATGTGAAACGAACGCGATATAACGCCCATCGGCTGACCAGACCGGAAACAAATCTGCTGATGGATGATCTGAAAGGTTACGGGGTTCGCTATCTGCTTGTCCGTCGGTCAAGTAAATCTCCATATCGCCGATGCTATCGTCCGCATAGACAATCTGTGTGCCATCCGGCGATATATTCAACGTACCTTCCTGAAATGTGAGTGCTTCAACAAGACCATTTTCGCGGAAATCCTCAGCACGGATGTCTGCAAAGCGCGGGAATCCATGAATATCGCGCACGATGATACGCCGTGTGTTATCGGTTGCATCAAGCGTATTTGACGTGCCCCCGAACTCCCAACCTTCGAGCGTATCAATACGTTCTACGGTGCCCCCGGCAAGATGATAAATCAAAAAGTTAAAGACAATGGTGTTGCTCACACTAATATCCGTCCCATTACTGCGGAACGCCAATCGTGTACTATCCGGCGACCACACCGCCCTATAGACCGAGTCCGCATCGCCAATGGCTTGCGGAAGTGCCCGAATTTCCCAGGTGGTGGTATTGAGTAGATAATCGGTATTTTCATCACGTCCCGAACTAAAATACATCCATTCGCCGTCCGGTGACCATTGTTGGTTAGAATCTGATGCACGATGACGGGTGGCATTGACCAATAACCCACGCTCGATATGTGCCACATAAATCTCAAGATTGTTGTCTCGTTCGGAGATAAAGGCGAGTCGATGCGCCTCCAATTCATCCCCATAACCCTGTGCAAATACCATCATGGTGCTCATGATCACAGCCAGAATAGTACTGATCCCCGCTAGTCTTCGACTCATCTGTTGCCCCTGCTTATTTTCCGAATAGTATACCGTACAGCGTGAACATTTCGGTGTAATTAACAGCATCTGCCTGAAAAAATTTTGTTCAGGCAAATTTTTATCCAAATCTTACACAAGCGCGTTATAACTTAGGACGTGAAAAACTAATCAGCAAACACAGGATAATGCCCTATGACACA
>DAOTXB010000206.1:0-1502 GCA_034435575.1 Anaerolineae bacterium | reverse complement strand
GCCCCGGATTGATGATCGGTGCGAGGTGCCCGTTATACACGGTGATGTAATTGCCATTGACCCAGCCCAAACGCCCATCACTCAAGCGCAATTGCCACCAATGATTGATGCTACTCTGGGCAGTGGCGATGTAAACCTCATTTTGTCCCACACGGGCGATGATGTTGCCCGTCAGATGATTGGGATAATCGCGCACGTTCAGATGATTTGCGGTGACGATGGCGGTAGCGGTGGTGGTTTGTGCATCGGTGTTGATAGCGGTCATGCCACCAATTACCAGCATCAATGTTGCCAGTAGTAAGAACATGCCTCTGTACTTCAGCATAATTTGCATACGGTAAATCATGGTATCCTCATTACAAACTCGTTTGTCTCTCTTATCTATTTAGACACATTTCATATAAGATAAGTTTCAGATGTTTGAAAATTCGCACGAATTTCAAATGATTATCAAACCTTAAACCCGATGGTGGATCATAGCCTATACCGCATTTATAATCAGTTACCATCCATTGGCGTTACCAGAAGATTCCCCGGATGCAACTCTGTTCAACTACTCCTCTTCGTTCGTTGCGGGAACCCCGTATGTTGTGGCGCGAACGATGTCTTCGACCACCGCTTCAAAGGCTTCTTCGCCCTCAAAAGCCGTATTAAAGTTAAACAGCACAACTACAGTATCAAAACGCACCAGCGCGAAGATCGTACCGTATTCGTTGCCGTCATTATTGACTTTCCCCGATGCAACCACGGCTGACCGCCCGCCGGTATCAAAGCGATTGTAGTCGAGATCGAATGATAAAAATTGTTGTCGGTCTAATAAGGCGTTGAGGATGTCGCCCGCGTTCGGGTTTTCCTCTAATTCTAATCCCCGCAAATCGCTATTTAGTAAAACATTTACGGTTCCGGTAATTTGCCCTGCGGGGATAGCGGTCACATCTCTAATGGCGAGCACGTTCTGGCTATTGGCAAGAGTCATCTGTGTTTCGCCCAATGTCGTTACCCACTCCTCAGGATGCCCGATAGTCAAGCGACCATCCAGCGTAGTACTGGACTGCGCGAAGGTGACGACTTCTCCCGGATCATCATTTTCCTGACAACCAACCAGTATCAGTACGAGTGCCAGCGTGAGCATCAATACTCTGCCTGTTTTCATGTGGTAATTTACCCTCAAATGTGGATCAGATCAATATTTCAACTATAGCACGATTACGTGATAGCGTGCAGGCGAGGGCGTATGCTTCTGGCGATCATTCTCAGGGTGTGAGGCGCTTTTCGTACATAATGAGGGTGATGTCTTCTTCTTCAATTTTACCCACTTTGACATAGTGAAGTTTTTCATAAAAATGGATGTTGCGTAGCGCCCAGATAGGGGTATCCAATGTCCAGCGCGTTACTGGAAAATGGTCTTCGATAAACTGCATCGCCTGTGTACCGATGCCACGATTATGATACGCAGGCGTGATAAAGATGAGATCAAGGTGGTAATGGGTATCACTTTTCAT
>DAOTXB010000205.1:0-11103 GCA_034435575.1 Anaerolineae bacterium | reverse complement strand
TGGCGATCCATTTGGCGGGGATTTTGTGCAAGCGCGACCTGACAGGTCATCGCTCCAAAGATCACGCTAAACACATTAAATTCATCCAACGCTTTTACACGCCTCGCATGGAAGTGGCGGTCTTGACCGGGCTGGCATGTATTCCACTTGGTGCGCTCTGGTATGTGCGAAATTTACTCATCGGGTTGGAGCCGATTGTGTTTCCGCCGGATGTATGGCTGACTCGTGCTGAACGGAGTGGAGTGGAATTCGGGTGGATTTTACTGGCGTTGGTGCTGTTATTGGTCACGCTTTATCTCATACCCCGAACCGAGCGCCCACGATTATCACGGGTTGCGCCCGCTTTGGCATTGATCGTAATCGGTGTCGCGCCGAGTATTATTGACCCGCATCGTATGATCTGGTGGGAATGGCTGGCATTTGGCACAGGTTGGGCGTTACTTGGTGTGGAACTGTGGCGTTATGCACAACGTACACTGGATCGTGCTGGTTGGTCGGATGTGAGCAAGTTGTTCTGGGCAGGGATGATCGCCTTACCCTATTTTGTGACGTGGTTCTATTCCTATAGCTATCATTATCGACTGTCCTTTGCCATTGTCCCGTTGATGATTTTGCCGGTAGCGGTGTTGTTAGGGCGTTATTTGACCGTAAAGCGCCTCATAACTTGGCGTATGCCTGCACGTATGATGTATCTGTTAGTTGTGTTTTTTGTGGCGTTACCGGGCACCGCCATTGCGATTTATGATGAGAGCACAGGCTGGGATTGGTTACTCGAATCCGATGATGTGTCATCACAGGAAGGCGCGGCGATTATTCGCACCGTCCGAACGATTGAAGCGTATATAGCTAACCATGACGACTCCCCTGTAATTGTCGCGCCCGGTGTGCAACGTCTACCGTTTTACTTCCCGACACTCGACATTCGCGTGGCACAGACTGTGCGCGATTTACATCAACTTGAGGGTGTTGATCTGTTTATCGATGGTACGGACGGCATCACGGCGTATACCAGCGATGGGCATTTTGCCCCATTTCAGAATCAATTGCTTGCCGGTTTACGGCGGGATCGTGTCGCAACACGGATTGCCGATTTTCTTGATCCGACCTTTTTCTACGAAGTCTTTGAGCTTCACCTTGACGAGCGCTTTGAGCCTCCTGATGTGGCAATTCCCGCTGAACGAGAGATTGTTATAGGCGATTTTGCCCGTTTCGTTGGCTATACTGTCAGCGACTCAACGCTGAGTACACAGCGTGCGGTCACGCTTGAGTTGGTGTGGGAGGTTACCGGCACAACGCCGGACGATTACACCACTTTCGTACATCTTATTTCGCTAGATGAGGGGATCGACACCGTGTTTGCTGGATGGGATGCACCGGTTGGGATATGGGATCGTGGGTATTATTCGACGCGCTTCTGGGAGCAGGGAGAATTTATCGTTGATCGCAGAACGATTCAGTTGCCTGCGGAAGGTATCCCCGCCGGAGATTATCGTATCCGCATCGGATTTTATGATGAGGGTGGTCGTGTGCCTGTGACGATTGATGGTGACAGCGGTTTTGATGGGTTTATGTTACGTACAGATTTTCTTGTGGAGGATTAATCCTAAAGGCAATCACGTAAATTGTGCAGAGAACCGACAACTCCACGCATAAAATGACCCACAGTGTTGATACCTGTTTATGGTGAACGGCGAACGTGCTAAACACATAAACCCTTGCACCACGTCCTATTACCTTTATAGTGATACTCAAAATCACAAAACACACTACCAAGGGGTAATGAGTATGGCAATTGATCTGTTCGTTGGTCTATGGGAACTTGACCCGAGCCAATCAAATTATCAAGTTGGAGATGCACCAAAAAGTGGGACGTATCGCATTTCCAAACATGAAGGCGGTTATCTCATCACAATGGCGTGGACAGATGCACAGGGGCGTAATCGTGAAATGGCTTATGAGGGCACACCCGATGGCATTCAATATCCGCTGGAAAATTCGATCATCGCCGATGGTATGTCCATGACTCGTGTTGATGAATACACGTTGGATTCCGCGACGTATAAAGGGCGCGATCAAATTGCCCATGCACGGCGAGAACTCAGCGAAGATGGGAACGTCATGACCGTCACACAATCGGGTAAAACGCCGGATGGTAAGGACTTCGCCAATATTGCAGTCTATAATCGACGCTAGACTTCGTATCACTTAGGACTCTGCAAGCGCTTCATCTAGCGTGTTGCAGACCTCCTTCAACAGGGTGAACATATAGCCTTCCGCAGGGCAAGCTAACGTGGAATCGGCGATATAGTGGGTTGTCTCGTTGATATGTACCCGCAAGCCCACCCGCCCATACGCATGGTTAATGACATATACTGACCAAACTGCGTTTTCATGGGTATAGATGTGGGTTTGTTGGCTGACGCGCACACTGTCGTTAAGCCATGTGCCATAAAACGCGCTAAATGATTGTGGCGTGGTCTTACCGCTATGAGCACGGATGCGATCATACAAATATGCCTGACACACGTCGCTAAACCCCGCAACGGCAAAATCAATTTCAACATCCTTCAGGTTCACATGATCGTTGATGGCGTAAATTTGTGTACGAAATAATTGTGTCAGCGTATGCACAAATTCTAGCAAATCGGGTAAGGTCAGGTGTGCGGGGATGGCTTTTAAGACCGCATCACGCACATCTTTCATATCATTGCCCGCTGTGTCGATCTGTGCGAGTCCGGTATAGTCCTTTGGTTCAAAGGTCGCGACACCGAATGTTTCTGGCAATTGATGTGCTTGCCGGAACGCCTTAATTGGCACAAAGTCGCGCATAGTGCTATCTATGATTAACTGCATTGTCATCCCACTCCGTCTTATGCCTTACCAAAAGATAAACCTTACCAATCAACTCTTGATTCTATTCTGGGATTTTTGCTGGCAATTTTATTGTGAATGATTTATTCTAATCTATGAAAAACGTAAATAGGGTCAGGAAGTGGGCATGTCGGATATTAGTACCATCGATCAAAAAGAACTTGAACTGCTCACCCGTGCATCTATTTATCTGCGTGATAAATTATTAGCAAATGGGCGCGATGGTGCGCTGGCAAAATTGCTCAACCGCGAGATTGACCTGTTTACGAATGAGATCGCCACGCGCATTAAAATCGAGGATTCGCGTAAATCGAAACCACGTCCGGTAACGGCAAAGCTCAGTACAAAGAAGACACTTCCACCCTCATCGTAATCACGCCATATTAACCGCTATGTTTTTGCAAAAAGTTTTCTACTTCATCACGGTTTGGCATGCTTTCTGCCGCGCCCCGTTTAGTCACGGATAATGCCGCCGCCGCACTGGCAAAGCGCAACGCCTCGACCATTTCTTTACCCTCTGCTAAAGCAACTGCCAGGCTAGCATTGAACGCATCGCCCGCGCCCACACTGTCAACCACATCAACCGGAAATGCCGGAACCATGCTATCGGTTTTGCCGTGCATCCAATGTACACCCCGTGCGCCATGCGTGACGACCAACGTTTGTACCTGAGAAACGGGCAGTTTTGTACTTTCGCGCAAGACTTCAAGTTCGGTAGTGTTCGGCGTGATGACATCCGCATGCCGGATCAATTCAATCGGCGCGACTCTCGCTGGTGCAGGGTTGAGAATCGTCTTCACATCATGCTTTTGCGCGAGGGACAGCGCATAACGTGCAACGTCAAGCTCAATCTCAAATTGGGTTAACAACACATCCGCTTCAGCAATTGCCGTTTCCGCCGCGTCAATATCTTCTTTGGAGAGGGCGAGGTTCGCGCCACCGGCGATCACGATGACATTTTCGCCAGATTGCTCTACGAAGATGGTCGCCGTGCCAGTTGGTGTTTCTGGATCGCGAATGACATAATCACTATTGATCCCGACCTTGTCCCAGATACGAAAGCCCATATCTGCAAATTGATCCACACCGACACGTCCGATGAAGGTCACATCTGCGTTGAGCTGTGCCGCCGCCACTGCTTGATTAGACCCTTTGCCACCGGGTCCAGTTGTAAAATCGTGCCCGGCAATTGTTTCTCCGGCGCGTGGTAAGTTTTCAACATAGGTCACTAAGTCGACGTTAAAACTTCCGATCACGACAACTTTTGCCATTTGGGTACCCCTTTGTGCTAAAATCCCCCTGATATGTGAAGAATATAACAGGATACATAACACATGACAAACTGGATGCTCTATGGGGCTTATGGTTATTCTGGAAAGTTAATTGTAGCAGAAGCGATTAAGCGTGGTCATAAACCGATAATCGCTGGACGCGACGCACAAAAACTGGCGCAACTTGCCTCTGAAACCGGTCTGGAATCGCGCGCATTTTCGTTGGATGATACTGACGCAATCCACACCGCGCTTGCTGATGTAGACATTATGCTCCATGCGGCGGGTCCGTTCATTCATACCAGCAATCCGATGATTCGTGCGTGTTTGCACACCAACACTCATTATCTGGATATTACGGGCGAAGTGCCCGTTTTCGAGAATACATTCACCTATGATGAACGGGCGAAAGATGCTGGCATTGTGCTTATTAGTGGGGTGGGGTTCGATGTGGTGCCGACGGATTGTATGGCGCGGTTTATCGCTGAAAAAATACCGGATGCCCATACGCTAGAAATTGCCTTTGCCGCGATCAGTAAAGCTAGCGCAGGAACGACCAAATCTGCCGTTGAGTTGATTGATATGGGGGGCTTCGTGCGGAGAGATGGTGTGTTGACATCACATGCTCTGGGCGATGGCGCACGGCAGGTGCGTTTTAATGATAAAGCGCGTGATGTCATGCCGATTACGTGGGGTGATCTGAGCACCGCGTTTCGTACTACAGAAATTCCAAATATCACCACCTATATGGCATTTCCCAAACCCGTTATTACGATGTCACGGTGGTTCGGGGGCATTTTTAAGGTGGTGATGTCCAGTCGTATGGTCAAAAATGCGGCGTTGTGGTTGGTGGATAAAACGGTTGATGGACCCGATGATGCCAGCCGTGTGCGTGGCTCATCGCATGTGTGGGTGTGTGCGAAGAATGATTCGCGACGTGTCGAAGCGTGGCTAGAAACCAGCGAAGGTTATACTTTTACTGCGGGCGCAAGTGTTCGCGTTGTAGAAAAACTTGCGGAAATGTCTTTGACGGGAGCAACCACGCCTGCACTTGCATTCGGCGCAGATTTTGTGTTAGAAATCCCCGGTTCAGAACGCTTTGAACAATTATAGATGATGTTATCAGCGCATTTTATATGTCTTTGGCTTGAACAATACATTTAGTTTTTGGCTTATCGTTGCTTTTTTTGCTAATAACTTGTCGTCAAGATGTGGCAATAGGTTGCTGTTAGCTGATTAAATTGTACAAGTGCGTAAGTCCTATGCCTGTATATAAAGAGAAGGAGAAGTTGAATATGTCAGACAGTACATTGCTTTATGTTGGTACCTATACAAATAGTGATTTTAGCGGGGAAAGTGAGCGCGACGAGGGCATTTATATCTACCAGTTTGACCAAACCAGTGGCGCATTAACGGAACTTGATAGAGTAGGCGGTATTGTCAACCCATCGTATCTGGCTGTTGATAATGATAAACGGTGTTTGTACGCGGTCAGCGAAGTGCTGGAAGAATCGGCGAGTGTGGTGACTGCTTATACCATAGACCCCGAAACGGGTGCGTTAACCCACCTAAATCATAAAGTCGCGTTAGGCAAAATCAGCGCTTATGTATCGCTCGATCAAACAAGTCGCATGGTGTTGGTTTCTAATTATGGGGGTGGAGACGCTGTGGTGGCGTTCCCCATCGGCGAGGATGGCGCGTTGATGCCCGCGAGTAGTACCCATAAACACACTGATGCACCGTCTGGCGTGGTTGCACATCGTCAGGAAGCCTCGCATCCGCATTGTATCGATACTGACCCGACCAATACATTTGCGCTGGCGTGTGACCTTGGATTGGATCAAGTGATCGTCTATCGACTTGATGCAGAAAATCATACATTAAGCAACCAGTCACCCGCATATAAAACAGCCCCCGGCGCGGGACCACGACATCTCAAATTTCACCCGACGTTAAATCGTGTGTATGTATTAAACGAACTCAACTCCACAGTTTCCGTACTCTTGCTTGATCGTGAAACGGGCACATTGACGGAACAGCAAACGCTCTCCACATTGCCAGATGACTTCACAGAGCATAATCAGTGTTCGGGGCTTCATATCACACCGGACGGGCGTTATTTATACGGAGCGAATCGTGGGCATGATAGTCTGGCGATCTATGCGGTTGATGAGACGACAGGTGCGCTTACAATCGTCGGGCATCAAACCACCAAAGGGGATACCCCACGCGGGTTTGCGATTGATCCTTCAGGAAAGTTTGTGATTGTGGCGAATCAGGAGAGCGATACGATTGTCGTCTTCCGCATCGACCAGAACACGGGCTTATTAGAGGATACCGGGGTGATGGTCACGTGCCCCAAACCAGCATGTGTCAAAGTCTTATAAGCATCACGCGCAACATGGGAGATCCGTTTACGATCTCCTATCATATTCTGTTGTACATATTATAAGAACTACAGGTGCAAGCAGGGCACGATACCCGTTATTCTGCTGATATGTGCCCTGCCTGCATACTTATTCGCTTAGGTTATCGCGCTTATTCTTCGTCGTATATCCAGCCAAAGCTCTCTTCAAATTCTGGTGAGATGGCGATAATGCAATCTGTGAATTGGCGTGTGTATGCTCGCGATTCTTCTTGCGTGTCAATCGATTCGTCTGGCTCTTGTGCCCCTGCGGTACATTCACGATAGTCCATGATATTCGCCTGAGCGTCCGCCATTAACGTTTCTAGATCACCATCATCCAGCACATAGCCATTATAGACTGTGTTTAACCAGAGTGGCTCAAACCATGCGCCCGGTGTGGTCACACCACCAAATTGACCGGGGAAATTGATAGCATTTTGTGATTCAAGTAAGTCCGCGAAGCCGAGATAAATGTTTGCAATATCTTCACCCTGCGTCACAGCAACATTGGGATCGTTGATGACTGAACGCCGTACCGGAATGCCATCGATCAAACCCGGTGTAAGGGTGATGCCGTTGATGAACTCATAACATGCCTGCGGGTCAGTCGCATTTGTAGTGATATAAGCGGTGGAGACATTATAGGCTACTGGTGTATATTGTGCCCCTGATGGGAAATTGGTTATGCGCCATGTTTCATAGAAACCACCCGAACGTTCCCGGAAACGAAAACTATTTGCGCTAAATGTGTCCGTTGTTACAGGAGGTTCATCCGGTCCACCAAAACTGAATCCACCACCACCAGCACCAAATTGGTCAAGACGTTCATAAGCCATCAGCCCATTTCGTGCTAGATCTAATGCCTGACGTAGTCCGTTGACACTTGCAGGGTCGGTGAGATTTACTGTGGGCGGTTCTGTGCTGTAATCATAGGGAATACCCCCAAAAGCGGCGGCAAGCATCAACAAATGGTCACCGCTGAATGCTTGTGGATTAAACGGTGGATCACCGTCTTCATCAGCAAACTGTAATTGTTGGAGCGCATCCACAAATGCCTCGATTGACCATGTCCCCTGTGGTTCCGGGATACCGGCTTCAGTAAAGGCTTCGCTGTCATACCAGATAATGCTGGGCTGAATGGTTAATGGATAAGCATAGGTCATGCCCACACGTTGTACCTGTTGTAAGGTATCTCCGAGGAAATCATCCGGGCTGAAGTCTGCATCAGCGTCCATGAAGGGGTCTAAGTTTAGCACTGTTGACGTGTCAAATTGGTCGAATTCCACCTGATTATTGGTAGTGAAATAACAATCAATCTCCTCTAAGTCCATGCCATCAGGTCCAAAGTCGGGTGTCACCAGATCAACATTACCAATGCGCGGATTATTTGCGATAAAATCTGCAATGTAGTCATCCCACTGTTCCTGATTTGGAATCTCTGATGAGAAACTGTTTACGCTAAAGCGCAACACAATTTGATCAGTGCCGATTATTGGTGTTGGGACGGGCGTAGCGACGAGTACCTGTGTTTCATTACGACGACTTTGCGCCATCATCACGGAATCGACGGCTTCTTGCTGGGCGTTTTCCAGCGCTTGAGCAATGGTTATTTCACCATCACGTACACCGCTGATTGCGCTGAATACGAAATCAAAATAACGCGCCTGTGATGCAGAAAATGCGTTCTGCAGACCCTCATCAATTAGTGCTTCAGCCTCTTCAGGTAGCTCATTGCCGATGAAGAAATCGCTCTCTGCTTCTACGCCAACAAGGCTCTGACGCGCTGGGCGATTACTGAATACGCGTTGAACAAATGCCGCATCATTACTCAAGAAGTTGATAAGATCGAAGGCAAGTTCAGGATATTGCGTACCGGCACTAATGGCAAAGCCTGTAACCCGTAAATTTGCCCGGTTCCCCGGCAATAACGCCGCTTGCCAATCCTGCTCACGCTCACTGTTTGAAAAATTGTTATTGCCAAGTCGCCATAAAGAATTGATCTCGAGTGTGACATTTTCAAAGTCGAAGCCACCTTCCTCTGGCGTTATCTGCTCTTCCACAGCAAGATACTGCTCAAGAAATTCAGCCAGCTCGGGGCGATTTAGGTCGGGCATAGCCGGAAATTGCGTCGTATCATACGTGGGGGCGTTCGGGTAGAAAACAGTGTAAAGGGTTTGCAGGTCAAAGAATGGGAACCCCGAAATTACTGGATCGCCATTTTCGTCATATTGGGTTAATGCGACCGCCGCATTGGTGAGGTCAGCAAATGTCCAATTCGCGTTCGGGTAGGATAAACCGGCTTCATCGAACGCGATGCGATCATAAACAAACATACTCACATCACCGGCAATCGGCACTGCCCATGTGCCATTATCCCATTGGAATGCTTCGAGCATAGCGGGATAAAAGTCCGATACATTGAAGTCAGGATTACCTTCTACCAGTGGTGTTAAATCTAGGATGTAGCCAGCCTGCGTTGCCTGCGGAGAAATGGGCGACCCCTGTACATACAGAATATCAGCGGATTGTACATAATTCTCTACATTGGTGAAATGTTCCTCTAAGTCGAACCCGGGAGAACCGAAGAACATATCTTCGGACGTTTCGATCACAACATTCACACCCGGATGTTGTGCTTCAAATCCGTTCATCATGTCATCGGTCACAGCGTTTGCAACCCACGGCGGGAGTGCAATAGTGATGACCGTATCGCCCTGACCGAGCAAGGGCATCATCGCGCCGAGTGTTAATAACATAAGTACGATACCGATGATGAGCATCGTGCGATTGCGTAAAGACATGCGTCAAGCCTTTCAATTTTGTAAACAGTTAACCTGCGGATTTACTCGCAAATTTCTGGATGTGTGTTGAGTCCATCCGTTAGTTAATTCGCAATAACTGCAAAAGTGTTACAAATTGAATTTAGATAGGAAGAGAATTAATGTCTATTGAGGAGGTATGCGCTCGTAGATTATCTCATCATTATCGGTCACAATCACGCGGTTATTGCTCACGCTGAGATTATAGGTGTGGCGCTCGCGTGATCCTTCTTCGCGCAGGATTTCCTCGCACACGATCACACGAGGATCACATTCATAGAGTACGAAACTATCGCGCAAGAATTGGTCAGCTTCCATCATTAAGAGATAGGTATGATCGTCAGTTTGCCCGCGCTCAAGTTCAATCAACGCATAATTGTTGCTAGACAGCAAGGTATACGCGATGATGGATACGGTCAGCAGAGTCATGAAGCCACGGATGCTGGGCAACATTGGCTGATAGGTTACGGGGTCTAAGGGGGAGATTCCGTGTGAGACAAGATAGGGAATCGTGTAAGTACAGGTGACCAGCACCGCGATAATCGTCCCCCAATATGCCACATCGCGCAGATCAAAAAATAGGCGACGCAGAGGATACAAAAAGCCCGCGCCCGGTGGCAAGGTGGCGAGCAACGCCAACGCAATGATCGCTGTGATGAGTGCGCTTATGCCCCACACCCCCCGCCAGCGCATAAATTGGATAAATCTACGCCAGCGGGTTTGTAGCAGTTGTAAAGACACGCCAGACGGCGGCGATGGTGTCAGCTCGGGGTCATGCTTATTCAAGTTCTTTGGTTGCGCTCCATGCTTCGGTCACACCATCATAACGGATGCTCACAGTTTCTTCGATCATTTCTGAGGAGGCGCTATCAAACGCGGAATAATTGACTTCGGTGATGTAAGCGCCCGTGAATGTCCAACGGCGGGTCTCTACACCATCATCAATGGCGATTACCGCAACGGTACGTGTCGGACGGTCACCACTGCCTTTGGCATCTACGGTGGCGCGTAACCATTTGTTAAAGGTGTTATTGCCATCACGTTGTACCATCTTGGACAGTGTAAACGGTACATTGACCACAGTATTGTCATCATCCAATTTAAATGGTGTTAAACCGGCAACACGGAAGACCCCGTGTATCCGTTCACTATCGATCTCGACGGCATATTCATTGGCAACAAGGCTGTCTATTTCCAGTGTGTGGCTGGTATCCGCACTCATAAAATTATCTCCTGTATAAACTGGATATTTTTAACTGCTCATATTGTAACGCAAACCGTCTTTCGAGGATACTCAAAGCCGGACGCACAAATTTTATGTGATGGCATCTCAAAAATTGGGTTTTTATAGCATCGGCACGTATCATTAGAGGCATAACAAAAATCATCATAAAGGAACAGGACAAGCGATGACACAGTTACAGGATATCTTGGTGATTGGTGCCGGAGTGTATGGGGTAACGGCGGCGCTGACTTTACTGGAGCGCGGGCATCGTGTAACCATCCTCGATCAGGGCGAAATTCCACACCCATTGGCGGCATCCACCGACATCAGCAAGGTTGTAAGACTGGCATATGGAGATGATGTGGCATACACCGCTTTGATGGAACAGGCAATGCCACGCTGGCGACAATGGAACGCGATGTTGGGTGATACGTTATATCATGAAACGGGCACGACCATGTTCACGCGTTCACCGATGGAAGAAGGGGGCTTTGAGCATGACAGTTATAC
>DAOTXB010000204.1:0-2320 GCA_034435575.1 Anaerolineae bacterium | reverse complement strand
TGTAATAACATGGCATGAAAGCTCACCTCAACCGATGGCATCGGGTCATGCTCAGGATTTACCCGCGCATCCCCCATAATTTGTTTCTGGGCGGTTATTGTTTCCGGCGGGTTTTCCAACAGATCAAGGATCGGCGCGAAATTGACCGCGGTAAAACTTTCAGGGGTAATCGTACCCATCTGATGTCCGCTTGCTTTGACATAAAATGTATCCGCATCAATCCGTGTAGAGGTGTTGCCCTCGCCGATAATCACATAATCTAAATGCGGTTGTCCAAGCGTGCGTGTCATCTCGTATAACGTGTTGAGGGTGTCGCTCATGAGTACCCCTGTGCGTGATGGCTAAAATGCGTGTGCGATTCATATTCTGGAAAAGGGAGGGTTGAGCGCCATCGCTAGCGCCCTACCCTCTATGTGTTGACTATCGACTTAGAAGTCGAAGTCGTTGATATTATCTGCGTTAAAGATGAATGGTGCGCCGAGCAGAACTTCACTGCCGTTGACAACCTGAAGTTCACCGAGACGACCCGCCATGACGGAGGTATCGCCAGGGGCGAATTCGCCATCAGCAACAGCACGCGCAACATAGACAGACGCATAACCGAGATCAACCGGGTTCCACAGCACGACGGATTCTACACAGCCATCATTGACGAATGGTTTCATTGGATTCGGGGTGGCTAAACCGATAACCGCAACCTCACCACACAGACCGGCTTGGGTCACTGCATCGGCGGAGGACGGGGTCGCAACACTGGTCATACCGAGAATACCGTCAATTTCGCCAGCATACAGGTTCAGCAAGGTATTTGCCTGATTGAAGGAAAGTACAGCATCTTCCTGTGCTTCTACGGTTTCCAGCCATTCTAGATCCGGGTAGCAGTTACTGGCATATGCCCACATTTCGGAAATCCAACGTGCCTGATTTGGTGTAGTGAAGGTACTGGTGACGATACCGAATGAGGCATCTTCGCCACGTTCCGCGACGAGTGCATCAATCATTGATTTACCGATACCGTTGAATTCTGCCTGATTGACGAACCATTCACGCGCACCGGGTTGTGAGTTGGCATCATAACCAACAACGTGCAGACCTGCTTCGAGGGCACGGGTCAGTACCGGAGAAATCGCGTCAGGATCATTAGCGGCAAATAAAATACCATTGACCTCACCACCGGCGATATAATTTTCAATATCAGCAACCTGGTCGTCGATACTGGCTTCGGTGGTACCACCCTGGATCACGGTCACATTACCGAGTTCTTCAGCGGCTTGTTGCATACCGAGGTGGGTCGCGTCGAAGTAACCAATACCGATCAGTTTCGGCACGTCAACGAGGACAAGATCTTGACCGGCGAGATCAGGGGCATCTGTCGGCTGACCACCGTCATATTCCATGCCCATTTCCATCTCTTCTTCCATCGGTTCTTCGGTAGCTTCCGGGTCTGCCGCCATGTCGTCATCCATCTCCATACCCATCATGCCACATTCAAGTGGGCTTACGGGCAGGTCATCGGCACCATCCCAGCGATCTTCATCCTGTGCGCTGATCGGTGAAACGAGCAATCCCATTAAAAGTACCACGATCAGATAAATTAAACTTTTACGCATCTGTGTTTCTCCTTAAGTAAAGTAAACGGTCACTAACTTTTGCGATGTTACTGTGTAGATTTTTCGTAATACGCCTCCTCTAACTCTGTTGACGCAAGCGTTGAATAAGATTGTTGACGAGAATCGCCAAAATCAGAACGCTACCAATCACAACGACCGTAGCATCACCGGTTACCCCGTTGATCGCCAGACCGTTTTTGAGCAGTTGGATCATCACCAAGCCGATAATCGTCCCAATGATACTGCCCTTCCCACCAAAAATACTGGTGCCACCAAGCACCACTGCGGCAATCGCGTCTAACTCTAAACCGCTTCCCATATCGGAACGGGTGGTGGTAAAGCGTGATACAAAGATCACGCCGGATAACCCAGCCATAAAGCCGGAGAATGTGTAAATAATCAGTAGTGTGCGGTCTACAGGCAAACCAGAAAACCGTGAGCCAACCGCGTTATTACCAATCGCATAGAGTGTGCGCCCGAAGGTTGTACGCCTTAATATGATGATCGTGATGATAATGGAGATCATCAACCATAACACCTGCGTTGGTATGCCGAGAATTTCACCCTGACCAAGTGTAAAAAACCATTCAGGGTAACCGGTCACCGAGCGGGTTTGGCTAATGCCCTGTGCCACACCACGGTAAAACGCGAGTGTTGCTAGGGTCATAATCAAGGGCGGGACATTGAGCCGAACGATAAACAATCCGTTG
>DAOTXB010000203.1:0-2061 GCA_034435575.1 Anaerolineae bacterium | reverse complement strand
CCGGAATTTTTAGCGCATGTGCGCGAAGTCGGCGATTATTTGTTTGAGAGTCTGAGTGATCTTGACAGCCCTTTAATTAAAGAGGTACGTGGACGAGGATTGATGGCAGGTGTGGAAATGACGGTTGAAACCCCGCAAATCGTGGAGGCAGGGTATACACACGGCTTAATTATGGTCAACGCCGGTCCGAATGTGCTACGCTTTGTCCCGCCACTTATTATTGAGAAACAGCATGTCGATGTCATGATTGAACGCTTATCCATAATTCTAAATGATTTGCAGGCGAACTGATGTCGGAAATTTTATCAACTATTTCGGGTATGAGCGGTTATCGTGTCGCCGGAGTACATTGTGGCATCAAGAAAAATGATGCACTGGACTTTGCCCTCATCGTAAGCGATAGCCCTGCCACTTGCGCGGGTGTATTTACGACTAATCTCGTTAAAGCCGCGCCTGTGCTAGTCGATCAGGAAAAACTTAACCGAAGTGGCGGGCGGGTTCGGGCACTCGCCGTTAATAGTGGTTGCGCGAATGCGGCAACTGGTCAGCAAGGGCTGGATAATGCCAATCAAACTGCGCGTTATATTGCCGAGAAGATTGGTTGCGATGAGGATGAAGTGTTGGTGATGTCTACTGGCGTGATTGGGGTGCAGTTACCAATGGAAAAGATCAGACATGGGGTTGATCTTGCGCTTCAGCAACTGAGTGAGGACGCGTGGGATGATGTCGCCCGTGCGATTATGACTACGGATACATATCCCAAGTTAGCTTCGGTCACTAAAGATAGCTTTCAAGTGGCGGGCATTGCTAAAGGGGCTGGTATGATCGCGCCGAATATGGCGACAATGTTGAGCTTTATTGTCACAGACGCGCAATTATCGCGTGATGACTCACAAATAGTGCTCAACGCTGTCAGTGATCACACTTATAATCGTATCGTTGTAGATGGTGATATGAGCACCAATGATACAGTTTTGTTGCTCGCGAATGGTGAAGTAAAGCCAACACAAGACATCGAGGAGGCAATCGGCACGGTTAGTAAGAAACTTGCTCAAGACATTGTGCGTGATGGTGAGGGTGTTACCAAATTTGTGACAGTCGCCGTTAATGGTACAACCACCGACTCAGAAGCTCGTCAAATAGCGAATACAATCGCAACATCACCGCTAGTTAAAACGGCATTTTACGGAAATGACGCTAACTGGGGACGGATAATTGCGGCGGCAGGGCGTGCTGGTGTAAATTTTGATCCGGCTAAAATTCAGCTAAAAGTCACACTTGGTGTAGATGAAACATTGACAGGTGCGCCGTTATTGCTCGTGTTTGACGGCACACCATGCGATTATAGCGAAGCAATGGCTACAGATATAGTGAGTGCTTCTGAATTTACATATACTCTGACAGTAGGCTCTGGGCAAGGTAGCGCGACCATCTGGACATGCGACATTAGCCATGATTACGTTTCAATCAATGCGGAATACAGGACATAGGAGAATATATGCAGGGTGTCTTAGCCTTAGAAGATGGACGGGTTTTCCCCGGCGAGGGATTTGGTGCAGAAGGTGTGATGACCGGTGAGATTGTGTTTAACACGTCAATGACCGGGTATCAAGAAATTCTCACCGATCCATCGTATTTCAAGCAGATTATTACCATGACTGTGCCTCATGTGGGCAATACAGGTGTAAATCTCGAAGATATTGAATCGTCGCGTGTGTGGGTGAGTGGTTTTGTAGTGCGCTCATTAAGCCCGGTAGTCAGCAACTGGCGTAATCGTGGCGATTTGGATAGTTATCTGAAGTCGCAGAATGTTATCGGTTTGACAGAAGTCGCGACGCGGGCACTTGTCCGTCATATTCGTGAAAAAGGTGTGATGCGTGCGACGATTGCACACGGTGAGCCTGCACATGATACACAAATGTTGGTCAATATGGCGAATGATGCGCTTGATATGTCCGGCGCGAACCTTGTGGATGAAGTAACCACAACTGAACCTTATAATTGGACAGAACGTAGCGATCCTGAATGGTATCAGGACCATCGTTATGTCTCGGATGGACC
>DAOTXB010000202.1:0-7954 GCA_034435575.1 Anaerolineae bacterium | reverse complement strand
GTTGATTGTGAGTACAAAGCTATCACCTACAGATGCACCTTCGCTATCTTCCGCGTTCACGGTGATCGCGGCTAAACCAGTGGCATCAAGTGCGTATTCAAGCGTCAGGTCACTGCCACTGATGGACGTAGTAACGATGCTCGACACGCTGTTTACGCTGTAGGTTAACGGTAATCCTTCAGGATCACTAAAGTAGTTATCAAGGTTGATGACGGTGTCTGCGCTGTTCTGCTCTACCGTAATATCATCCAGCGGGGTATTCAGCGTCGGTGGCATATTTGCCGGAGGCTGACCCAATTGGATGATTTCCATACCTTTGATTGCCGGATTTTGCGTATCCTGGATGAAGTCTACATTGACTACACCATCGGTTACTTGCACGGTGATGCTTTCGACAACGGCAGTGTTGATATCACCCGCGGCGACAAAGACATCGTAATCATCAAGCGCTAACGCACCTTCAACATTAACATCAAAGACACGAATACCGGGTTCGTCAGCACCACTCCAATTTTCGGCGAAGTACAGGTTGACCTGGTACCAGCCACTATCGGGAGCGGGGAATTCCCACTGCATGTTATTTGCACCTAGTGCGTCAGAATAACGCTCATGTGCAAACAGATTATCCGGCACACCTGTATTGTTGGTGATGCTAAAGTTACCTGGACCGTAGGTTGTATCTTCGGCAGTAACGATATTGACATAGTACGGTGACGGCGTACCGTTCGTCACAGAACCATTATTACAACTCACACAACGATCTTCGCTCCAATCGAGTGGCGCATCTGTGATGACATCACCACCATTATTGACGCGGTATAAGATCACATCCTGTGGAATGACCTCGTTAACCGTCACCACGAAGGTATCCGGTGCGCTGGTCAACGCACTGGTGTCAGTCGCTGTCACACCAATATTGGCAACACCGAATGCCCCACCGCTGATGGTCAGTGTGAGTTCTGTATCGGTGATGCTAGTGCTTACGAGCGCTGTATTGTCATTGCTGAACACGCCGTAAGTCAGGTCTGCATCCAGATCAATATCATCAACGAAGTAATCTGCTAAATCAATGACAATCGGAGCAGTATCCTGATCCAACGTTTGATCCGGCACACCACCATTTTCGCTCACGGGTGCGCCATTAGCAGGTACATCGTTAACCATGAGTGTAAACGTGCTGTTTACAGACTGGTTGGCGCTATCAGTTGCTTTGATATCAATATTTGCACTATCGGTTGCGCTGATGTCTGTGGCAACCGTTACATTCATATCTGTGCCGTTCACGACGATGGTGACCAGCGGAAGATTGTCATTGCCCATGAGCGCATAGGTCAAACCCGCCGCGCCGTCTTCGTCATCGTCGAAGAATTGGGTCAAATCAACATCAAATGACGCTGTACCTTCGTTGGTCGGTGCAACAGTGATGCCACCATTAACCAAAACAGGCGGATTATCGATCACAATATCTTCATTCACCGTGACGGTAAATTGTGATTCACCGATCAAACCACCTTCATCCTCAGCGAATACGGTAATGGTGGTTTCACCGATACCGATCACGTCGAGGCTGAGTGTCGCGCCCGTGACGCTAGCAGTGGCAACCGCTGTATCACTGGAAGACGCGCTGTATTCCAGATAGAAAATCGCGGTGCTATCGTCTGTGAATGCCGCAGGATCAAGCAGATCAATATCGGCAATCGTTTCTGATTCTAAGACCGTGATATTAGGTAGGGCGTTGTCTACAGTCGGTGCGAGATTGTCATCACCTGCTGTAACATCAATGATTTCAATCGCCTTAACGGCTGGATTTTCTACATCATGGATGAAGTTAAGGTCAAGGTTGCTGTCTGTCATTTCGACAGTATGGGTCAACATTGAAGCGACTAATGTTGAATCTCCACCTAAAGCAAAGGGATCAATCCCGGTAAACACTGCTGGAACAATACCTTCTACCTCAACATCAAACACACGTTGACCAGCCGCAGTAATACCGTTGTTACCCGTGAACACCTCGGCAAAGTACAGGCGTACTTCGATTGTGTTACCGGATGTTACCGGGAAGTCCCATTCCATCGGCGGTTGTGCCGGTTGGTCATAGCGTTCTGTCTGGAACAGGCTCGCTGGCATCCCAGCAGGGACGGATGAACCGAGTGTTACTGTCTCATTGTTCCCATAGGTATGATTAGTTGCTGGTGGATTATTGGTATCACCATTAACAAATGGGCTTGGCGTACCTGTTGTAGCGGCACCCCCTGCGT
The DNA here is from genome assembly GCA_034435575.1 of Anaerolineae bacterium. Classification (GTDB taxonomy): domain Bacteria; phylum Chloroflexota; class Anaerolineae; order Aggregatilineales; family Phototrophicaceae; genus JAVJSU01. The sequence continues at coordinate 5,696 of DAOTXB010000202.1, read as the reverse complement.
TTGCAGTCGATTGATCCTGTGCCCACGGGATGCCCCCGTCTGTCGCGGCAACTTCAGGTCCACCATTGTTAATACGATATAGAATTGAACCTGCTACATCGGGATCAAGCACTGTCCATACAAAGTCAGTGGAAACCGGTGGGTTGATATTATCCGTTACGCTCACTGTGACGTTGTAGGGGCTATTGGCTGATGCATCGTCTGCAATTTCACCGAAAACGTGACCCTGCGTGGGTTCAATATCGATACCTGCGGGCGCACCGATGATGCTATAGGTCAGGTTGTCATCGTCTGTAGCGAAAACATCAAAGTCGATGTCATCACCATCAAAGCTGACCTGGTCATCCACATCGGTAAGTTGCGGGACATCGTTACCACCTGTGCCCTCTTGACCGAGGATTTCGATACCGCGGATTGCCGGGTTCTGTACACTACCGATGAAGATAAGGTCAATATCGCCATCAGGACCAACAGTCAGTTCATATTCGACCATGCTAGAGGTGCCGAGAGCACCACCAATCCCAATGGGGTCAATGTTATTGAATGCAGACGGCACTGTGCCCTCAACAGAGACATCAAATACACGCTGACCGGCGGTTGTATGTTGGTCGTACATTTCTGCAACATATAGTCTTACTGTTGCAGGCGTGCCAGCTTGCGCGGGGAATGACCATGTCATGTTCGGGTTAGCGGGTGGGTCCCAACGTTCCTGAGCAAAGACACCATCCGGTGCATCTGTCTGATTGTTAAGGGTTACACCATTTGAGGAAGCATAGGTGTTTCCACCACCTTCCACAAGAAATTCTGATGGGTTCCCATCAGTGTCTGCAGACCAGTCCGGTCCGCCGTCAGTAGCAGGGATGTTAGCACCACCAGCGTTGACACGATGTAGGACGGGTAAGTTATCCAATACGGTTACGGAGAAGGTATCGCTCGCGCTTTGTCCGTTGCCGTTATCGTCTGTGGCGACCACCTCTACGGTGGACGTTCCAAAGATGTCTGTCGCATATTCGATTTCAACTGAGGCATCTACCCCTGTGCCGTTTATAGACAGATCAGCAAAAATTGCAGGGTTGCTCACTGCGCCAATGCTAAAATCTAGGGCACTTACACCCCCGTCATCGACAAATACTTCGCCGAGTGGCAGGCTTACAGGACCGCTATTGATAAACACTTCAATATCGTCCAATGGTTCATCAACGGCGGGTGGACCTGATTCGAGTACAGTCAGGTAATCCCATGTGGCGTTGAAGGGTGTTGAATTCGTTGAGGTAGCGATCAAGCCAATGGCTAACCCTTGTTGATCGTTCGCATCCAGCCAAGCGGCGGGAATGGTATACGGGTTGCCGACAGGTGTGCGGGTTGCACCATCATCATCGGAATACAGTGCCTGCACCGTATTATCGGCAGGGTTAACGTTGAAATACAGGTCAATGTCACCATCAAGGAAATTCGGAATGGTGGTGGTAAAAGATGGTGCGGCATTGGGGTTTCCGTTGACTTCCATAAGAATCTGGATGCCGTTGTTTCCACCATTACCGTTCACGACAAGTTTCAGGTAATTATCCTGATCGCCATTACCGATATAAATTCCCTGTGATTGATAGTTTTCGGCGTTTTGACCGTCAAAGAACGCCGCATTCAGGTTGGCGTGGATGACAAACGGGTTGCTATTGCTATCCACGTTAATGCCGACCTGGAAAGCATATTCCTGATCATTACCAGTTGAGTAGGCATCGCCAGCGGGGACAGCATCAATTGTAAAGACACCACCCGCACCACCGACTGACATATTATCGGGGTCAAATTGATCAAGATAATCGGTTGTGTAGTCGATCATCAACCCGGTCATACCAACGCCAAAAAATCCTGTACCAGGATCATTGTTCCACATCGGTAAATTCAGGGGTAAATTGGTGGTCAGCCCATTATTCGGGTCCCATGCAAAGGCATCATCTTCGTCGTCAATGCCGTCTTCATCATCGTCATTATCATTGAGATCAGAGATCAAAAATCCGTTAACTTCAACGAGGTCAAAGTCTTCTGGTTGGCTACCGCCTGAACATTCATTGGTGCCATTGTCGATCTCATCCGCATCGCTATAGCCGTCTCCATCGCTGTCAACAGTGTAGCTATCTTCCGGTTCACACACACCGAAGTCATTCGGTTCAAAAACGGTAATGTTATCTGCGCCATAGGTCGCCGCCCAGATCGTACCGGGGAAAATATCACCGTCGCCTTGAGAAGTCACATCTAATGGCTGAGAACCAAAACCATTTAACAGCGCTTCACTATCATTAAGTGTGGCAACAGTGTTTGTCCCTGTACCAGAAATCGACACATCGTAACGATAAATATTGCCGTTAAAGGACGCGGCAAGGATGTTACCCTGCATGGCACCGTTAAAGTTGCTCGCAGTGTATTCGTCAATACCGTTGGTTGATGACCCCACATTGGCGAGTTTACCAGCATTATCACTCCCAAAATTCGCTGAATAATCACATTCAATGCGGTTATCCGGGAAGGCGACATCTAAGGCGATTCCGTCAGTCGTTAGCTGATCCGTTACATAAGACGGAAGCAAGTCTTCAAACTCATATACCGGGCCAACCTGTAACCAGTCGCCACCCTGTTGCACATAATTGATAATGCCTGCATCACGCGGGAAGGCGCGAATGGGCGCGGGGTGTCCGCCATAATAGCCATCATAGCCCACAAACGTGAGCGTATCTCCGTGTGAACCAAAACCGAGGTTGAGGTTCTGGTATTCGTTGGTGCAGTACGCATGATTCGGATTATCAAAGTCAAATGGGTCCTGTGAGTCAAATTCAGGATCACCATCGGTATTATAGATGAGCGGGTTATCGTTAGTGTCGTAGGCGATTGCCATACCACCCCAGCCACCATTCGGACCGTTGTCATAGGTGAACAAATGCCCGGTAGTCGTAAAGACTACATCATAGGCATTGCGGTAGCCTGGGGAGTAGATTTGTACCGGACCACCCGGCACTGTAAATGCTTGATTGAGACCGTTATTCCCACCGAACGGATCACCAAAATCAATAGTTTCATTATAAAGTGGGTGACCCACATCATACGGGAAATCAGGATCGCTATTGTCAATATCATCACGATCAGTTGATGGATCATCAAGCGTGGGCAGATCATACACAAACTGATGCCCTGTGCGGAGATCAGTGTAGATCGGCATACTCTCGATCATGTTCAGATCAACCGCTAACATCGCGGCAGATGTCCAATATTCCGGTGTCCCCGATAGATTATTACTAGGTGCGCCACGATTGGCATGTCCACCGGACATCACATAGAGCGTATTGGTAGAGGCATCATAATCCATCCCGTTGGTGGAGTGGTTTTCTTCTGAACGAGAAAGACCGCGTACAATATCCACGCGCTCCCATGCAGAACCTGTCCATGTTAGGCGGCTGATCAAACCGGAATTTGTATCTAAGCCGGTATCATTCGCTTTAGAGATTCGCCAGTCAGAAGATGTGACATAAAGTACCGGATTCTCCGCTGTGCCGAGCACAAGGATACCGGTTACCTGTCGCTTCTGCGTGTTATTTTCTTCACCATCATCATTATGATTTTGTACTTGTTGATTGATGATGTTGATCGTTTCAATATCGGTTGCTGTATATGTCCCGGGTTGGTCAGGTCCATTGTCTGTTCTGGCAATGGTAAAGGCATAAATATTACCATTCTGCTGGGAAACATACAGTCGATCATCAGGACCAAATTGTAATGATGTCGGATTATTGATGATATCATCACCGTTTAAGCTGACTTGATCAAAAGAGATGGGAAGGGGATCATCCTGAGCCAGAGTGGTTGCTGTTGCGGATAGGCTCAATAGGAGCGCCATAAACACAACAAACCCCCAGAACAGGAGTGTAGTACGACGTTGACTTATTACGGAAATAGGCATGTTACTCTCTCAATAAACTAAAATGTGTGGTTATGTTTCTTGCTGTGTGTCTTGATGAATAAAACTATGGAATATCTGCTGTTAGTGCGACATCACATGACCCATTCGGGCACCATTCCAAAAGCACTGGAATTGTTCCTTCAGGAATCGCAAAACGCACCGTACCTAGGACACTTTCGCCTTCGGCAAGTTCGGCGTTAACCATCGCAGGCTCGACATAAGAATCGGGCGCTTCTGGTGAATAACGATTTCCCAGACTATCAATGAGTGATAAATGATCTGCAAGAACGGTTGTCGTATCCCCCTGCTGGTTAGCAAGCGTACCAACGACAATATACCAGTTTGTTCCCTCAGGTGGTGAGCCTGCGGGGTCTTCTTCTGGTGGGTCAAGTGTGTAGCTGACGGAAATAATATATGAACCGTCAGGACTCACGGAAATAATTTCCGATTCCTCGGTTTCTGCAATGGAAGGTTCAGTAACTTCTGGAGTAGCTACTGCATCATCGCTAACTTCTGCTGTCGGTGAAGGGTTAGCAGGTTGTGACTCGTCGTCTGTGTCACTATCACCACCACATGCGGCGACAAGCAAACACAAACCCACTAACAAATATGTTAGGAGTTTTCTCAAGTATATCTCCCCCTGAGAACAATAATGAATATGGATATGCTAATGTTCATTTAACTGATAGTGCTACTTACAAGACGCAGAGGCTACATCGGCATGTGTGGTGTTTATTGCCCTTGCAGAAGTAATCTATCAATTTAATTTAGGGGAGTATAGCACATCTTCTAATAAATGATCTATTACGGGTTAAAATTCGGTAGGAATTTACAAATTTTAGAAGAAATTAACTTTTCGCGTATTAATATTTCTCATAATTCATTAAGGGTTAATTATTCGTTCATATTAAGGGTTTAATGACTATGGTTGAGTAGTAAACGACGTTACGTACCAAGCACCTCAGAATGAGTAAACTACGCACATGAACGATAAAGATTTGCTCGATATTCACACGGACTTTACCGTGTCCGTAATTGTAGAGCTTGTCGGTGCCCAACGCAGGTGCAAATTGCTGATTTGGACGAAGGATTGTGATATGAACAACATTCGACCGTGTTCTGACATCATTTTTGCCAAACATTACAAAGCATAATTCGCTAATAAATTTTTTATAACAGAATCTTCAAGCTCATCGTCATAATCTTCTTGCCCGGCACAGCCACGACGACACGATTATCCGCTTGTATCTCTAATGATTGCGATTTTTGTTCTCGTAATGTGACAATCGACGCGGATTGAATCGGTTTGGGCATGGTCAAATGCGCTGATTGTTCCTGTTGCGTCGGATTGTAGAGGCGCACAATCACCGATGTCTGATCTTCGGATTGTTTGATGCTACTGAGAACGACATGCTCAGAATCTATTTGTATGCCCGTACTTTGTGTCGGCTGTGTGCCCCCATGTGAGGTTGTCATCACACAACGGGGCATCGTATGAAATTCCTGTGATTGTCTGGTGATTTGTGCATCTGACCATGTGCCAATATGCGGATATAACGCCATGCGATAGTGTAATTGTGTTTGTAGTTGTGCTTCGGGCGTAGGGATACCAGGTCCCGCTCCACTTATGATAGTTGTGGGATCGTCGCGTGCGCCCAGATAACCGACGGCTCTTAGTAATGTCAGGGCGATTTCGTGATCTGCATCAACGCGCTCGACCCCGAATTCGTATAGCCCTTCTGCAATT
>DAOTXB010000201.1:0-2357 GCA_034435575.1 Anaerolineae bacterium | reverse complement strand
CAATTGCTCGGCTTATATGGGCGCAGTGGTGGCGCGATCAAGGTACGGGGCATGTTCTTACATCCTGATACACTCAGTCGCGCAAAAGCCTTCTTCCCACAGATCAAACATTTGCAGGCAGTCATCACCCGCCCAGAAAACAAAGATGTGTTGACCCTCAAGCTAGAACTCCGCGAAGGCGAAGATGGCGAGGGCTTGGGTGCACAAATTCAAGGGTTGGCGCAACAAGCGGCGCGCCTACGCATTGATGAAGTGGTGATCGTTCCGGCAGGCGAGATTGACCCAAACGAACGCGCTGTGGTCGATGCCCGTGATTGGGATTAGTCTGCATAGCTAAGATGATGATTGGTTGAATAGGCAGAAATTATTCATTGCCGCCTATTTTTGCCTCACATCTAGCAGAAAACGTGACAACAGGGCACAATAGAAGATGATATGCGCCATACATAAAAACAGAGGGATGAAATATGTCTGATGTCAGCGTAACGAAACAGCGTCCAGATGCGGATATTCGAGCGGACATCCATCACATGGAAATTAGCTACCCACCGCTGGTGAATGATCGTCATCAGGTGAATTTTGAGGTTGAGAAAGGCGCGGTGACGGTGACAGGGTATGTCAAAGGACCGCCAACCTATGCTTATGTGATCAAACAATTGAACGCAATTCCGGGTATAAAATCGCTCGATCATGCACAATTTTACTGTGATTCGGATTTGCGCCTTGATGTGGGTAAGGCTGTGCCCGCCGGTGTGATCGTCATGTTAGAGTACGGCACTGTCGTCTTATCGGGTCACGCTCCCACCGAAACATCGGTTGAATCTATCGTGCGTCAAGTCGGGTTAATCGACGGTGTGCGTCGTGTGATCACGAACTTTAGCGCGTAGGCATTTAATAAACGCAAAACCAGTATGACGATAAACAGGTTGCTCTGTGATGTATGGCAACCTGTTTATCCATCATCGCGTCTTCATAATCTATGCTGTAAAAAGTAACCTCCAAAAACACCGAAAATGGGTTTTGTGGTATACTAATTTTGATTAAACACGACACAAGAATCCGGTTAAATGGTGGTTCCTGTGGACAACCACAAGAGATCATTGCATATCCCAATATGAGAGATACAAACCCACGGATCGGTGAATTTTAGATGGCGAGCTATAGCCGTTATAGTCATCATGCCCGCCGGGCAATGACCCACGCATCCCTACTGGTGCAAAGACATCGTCATCCCCGTGTCGATACCGGGCATCTGCTGGTCGGTGTGATGCTAACGCGGGGGAGTATTGGCTATAATATTTTGAACGCTTTAACCCTTTCCGCAGACCGTGCAGAGCCAAAACTCGCCAGCTTAACCTTACCCTTAGACAAAGCGCCGGAAGCGCCTACCAATGATGCCGCGCTGGATATTGCACTGGAACTTGCCTCTGATGAATCGTCGTGGTTAGGGCATCATTATGTAGGCACAGAACATTTGCTGTTAGGGATTACCCGCACCAACATCGGTAATGCCGCCGATTTACTGCATGCGCTGGGGGTTCAGCCAGACCAACTTCGCCGACGGGTACGCGCTACACTCAGCGAAAATCAGGAAACTGAGTTTAGCCTCGATGTGTTGCGCCGAAATGCCAATTTGAGTGAACTTTCGCGCAGGGTATTGAACGCCGCCGAACAAGTGTCGGTGGAGCATGACCATCCGATTATCGGTCTGGGACATCTGCTATTGGTGATGTTACGCGAGAAACGAAGCATGATGTCGTCCTTGCTTGTGGATACAGGCTTACAAGACAGCACGCTTACTGCGGGCATCAAGCACGGCGATTCGTTGCTATTGACGAGTATTGAAGTGGTGATTACACCGGCAGTCGAAATTTCACGCCGTATGGGGAGTCATTATACGGGCACAGAACATCTCCTGCTTGCATTGACCGAGCATACAACCGGCACCGATTTACTTACCCGATTGAATGTCTCACCAAATGCCCTACGCCAGCGGATTCAAGATCGTCTAGCAGGCACAGGCTAACCAGTCACCTCGATTATCATAAACTGAAGGTCATTATGCTCTATCATATTACGACGCAATCCGAATGGGATTCGGCGAAACAAACAGGCGTTTATCGCACATCCTCTTTAGACAGTGCTGGATTTATTCATCTATCTGCTACCGTCGATCAAGTTGAGCGGGTGGCGAACGCGCTCTATCAAGCGGTGGACGATGTGATCGTTTTGCATATCGACAAAGATGCTCTGAAAGCGCCTGTGAAGATGGAACCGCCGGATGCAACCGTGCCCGCAGAGCATTATGATGGTGAGCTTTTCCCACATTTATATGGGGAACTCCCTGCATCTGCTGT
>DAOTXB010000200.1:0-1616 GCA_034435575.1 Anaerolineae bacterium | reverse complement strand
CCACACCATCCCAGTACGCATGGTGTGTTGCGCCTGTTGCTGGAGCTTGATGGTGAAGAAATTGTCGCCTGTATGCCAGATATTGGCTTTTTGCACGCCGGTATCGAGAAAAACATCGAAGATAAAAGCTACGAAAAAGCAGTGACCCTGACTGACCGTATGGATTATCTGTCGCCCATGTCGAACAATATGGTGTTCTGCATGGCAGTAGAAAAATTGGTCGATCTGGATGTTCCTGAACGTGCACAGGCAATTCGCGTGATTGTGCTCGAACTATCGCGCATTGCTAGCCACCTTGTCTGGTTAGGTACACAGGCGATGGATCTGGGTGCGATGAGCGTATTCCTCTACTGCTTCCGTGAACGTGAGAAAATTCTCGATATGTTTGAGATGCTCTCCGGTCAGCGCATGATGGGGTCGTACCTGCGCCCCGGTGGTGTATGGCGTGATCTACGTCCCGAGTTTTTGCCCGCGCTAGAAGAATTTATGGATATCTTCCTTGATAAGGTTGATGATTATGAACGCCTGTTAACCAAAAATCCGCTGTGGATTGACCGGACACAAGGTGTTGGTATTATCGAGCCAGAAGATGCGTTGGCATGGGGTGTCACCGGTGCGGCGTTGCGTGGTAGTGGCGTGAACTGGGATATTCGCAAGGCGATGCCCTATAGTGGTTACGAAAAGTACGAATTTAACGTACCGCTCGGCGAACATGGGGATGTGTATGACCGTTTCCTCTGTCGTATTCGCGAAATGCGCGAAAGCCACAAGATTATCCGCCAAGCAGTAGATAAACTACCAGAAGGTCAGTTCCGCTCTGATAATCGTAAATTTGTCCCGCCACCCCGTTCTGAATTGGGGCGTAGCATGGAAGCGGTGATCCACCACTTTAAACTGTGGACTGAAGGATTCTCTGCACCGGATCAAGAAGTATATACCGCCATCGAAAGCCCGCGTGGTGAGATTGGCTGTTATCTGCACGGGACGGGCGGCAACAAACCCCGTCGTGTACACTTTAAGACTCCGTCGTTCGTTCACATCGGTGCTATTCCGATGATTTGTGAAAACCACATGATTGCCGACCTCATCGGGATTATCGGCAGTGTGGATATTGTATTAGGTGACTGTGACCGCTAAGGATGGCAAATGGCACTCGCAGAAAAATATGCGGATCGCATTGAGAAGCATTTAGCAAAGTACCCAGACAAACGCTCTGCCGTCATGCCTCTGTTACATATTGTGCAAGAGGAATATGGCTGGGTGTCTCCAGAAGGTATTCGTGAAGTTGCGGATATTATTGAAATTGATGCAACACAGGTAAAGTCTATTGCTGGCTTCTATACTATGTATTCCGAAAAGCCAAAGGGTAAGTTCTGGCTTCAGGTTTGTACAGATATGCCGTGTGCCCTCAATGGTGCGGATGAGTTCCACAAAGAACTTAAGGCATATTTGGAAGTAGAAGAAGGTGGGACAAGCGAAGATGGTATGTTTACCGTTGAGCATGTGATGTGCCTCGCCGCATGTGATAAAGCGCCGATGTTACAGTGCAACTTCCACTACTACGAAAAGCTAGACATGGACAAAATGAAAGCACTTATCGAACAGTGGCGTAACGA
>DAOTXB010000199.1:0-2982 GCA_034435575.1 Anaerolineae bacterium | reverse complement strand
ATGTCTATGCCATTCTCATTATTTTGATCGCTGGTGTGCAGTTAGAGTTATTTAATGTGGGCGATATGCGCGGCGGCGTAAACCCGGACATTGATGCAGGTTTTACGTTGGAATATATCGGTAGTGTGATTAAACATGCACTTTTACCTATTATTACCTACGTTCTTGCGACCATCGGCACATGGATTTTGATTATGAAGAGTAGCACAATTTCCACACTCGGTGAGGATTACATCAACGTTGCTAAAGCACGTGGTTTGCCAGAAAGGCGTATTTTAACGGCATATGTCGGGCGTAATGCGATGCTTCCGTTAGTAACGCGCCTAGCAATCAGTATTGGGTTTGTGTTGAGCGGTAGCGTCATTGTAGAAAAATTCTTTGAATATCCCGGACTTGGATTGCAACTGGCACGCGCAGTCGGTGCTCGTGATTATACAACTATGCAGGGTATTTTCCTTGTGATTACCGTTGGGGTGATTGTATCCAATATTCTATCCGATCTTGTTCTTGGGTGGCTTGACCCACGTGTGAGTTTGGGAGAGAAATAATATGATTGGATTTGATACAGTTGCGACAACCGGCGGGCTAATTATCGGAGCATTGTTTGGGCTTATCCCCCTTGGAATTAGCATTAAGTATCAAAAATTACAACCCGGCTTGGTTGGTTTTGTCGCCTGCTTATTAAGTGGTTTTGCCTGTGGTTTCTTAGGCGGAATACCGATTGCATTTCTTGCGACTGCCGTCGTTGTCTCGCACATCTATGTCAATCGTCAAGATCCATTTACATCTCGCATGTCTATTGACGAGGTGGATTTTAACGAAACCAATCAAGAATTTGTACTTCGGCAGATGGCGGCGCTTGGTCGAAATATTCGCGCATCGTTGCGTACATTATTACGCAACAAGGGCGGATTTATTGGATTTTTAGGTATTTTGTTTTTTATCGTGATGTCAGTCTTCGGTCCGCTCTTTGTGGATTATGAGGGAGAGCCGCAGATGGATCGCCGCGAATCTGCAACATCAATGACTCTGTTTCAATCGCCATCACAGGAATTCCCTTTAGGTTTGGATTGGCAGGGGCGTGATATTCTCTCGCATATTGTATATGGTGGTCAAACGTTGATCATTACATCTATCGAAGCGGGGATCATGACTACAGCAATTGCTGTGATCTTTGGGGCGACTGCGGCATTGCTTGGCGGAATTATCGACCAATTGCTGTCGGCATTGTCAAACTTTATCTTGACCATACCCCAGTTTCCTTTGTTGTTAGTATTGGCAAGTATCCTGACATTCGATAGCAATTTTATGCTAGCAGTCCTGTTGGCATCACTAAGCTGGCCCGCTTTGATGAGGGCTGTACGCGCACAGGTGCTCAGTTTGAAAGAGCGTGATTATGTAGAAGCGGCGATTACGCTCGATCTTGGTCTTTATCATATCATCATGCGCGAAGTTTTCCCGAATATGATTAGTTATATTGCCATCAGCTTTATCTTCGCGATACGTGGGGCGATGTATGCGCTAGTGGGTCTGGTCATTTTAGGGATGGTGCCATTACGTGAGCCGGATTGGGGCATCATGATCTGGAATGCACAGAGCCGAGGCGCATTTTTTAACCCCAACGCAATTATGATGGCACTCGCGCCGATTATTGCGATTGCGTTATTCCAATTGTCGCTCATTCTATTCTCTCGCTCACTAGAAGAAATCTTCAACCCGCGTTTACGCCGAGGGCTATAAGGAAAGATCATGGTTTATAACGAAAATGTCGTACTCAGTGTAAAAAATCTTTCCATGAGCTATTTAGCAGAGCGCGGGCGTGTACGTGCCGTGAACAATATCTCATTTGATTTGCATGAAGGCGAAACATTGGCGGTCATTGGTGAAAGTGGATGCGGGAAATCGTCTCTTAACTTGAGCTTGATTCGCCAAATTCCGCGTACTGCTGAGATCGAAAGTGGCAATATCATGTACACCTATCGCACAGGTGAGCAGATCGATATTCTTGCGCTTTCAAAGAAAAAGCTCAATCGATTTCTATGGTCAGAAATGTCGATGGTCTTTCAGGGAGCGCTCAACTCGCTTAATCCAGTCATTCGCATCTCCGATATGGTACATGATACGGGTAGGGCACATGGCATGAATAAGATGGACGCACGGAAGCGTGCGTTGAGTCTATTTGAAAAAGTGCGTTTAGATCCGATGCGTGTTTATCGGGCGTATCCACATGAACTCAGTGGTGGGATGCGTCAACGTGTCTTGTTAGCGTTGAGTCTGCTGTTGCGCCCGCAGGTGGTCATCATGGATGAACCAACCACAGCGGTTGATATTCTCACACAAAGGTCGATCCTCAATGTGCTGAAGGAGTTACGTGAAGAGCTGAACTTTAGCATCATCTTCATCAGCCATGACCTCGCAGTAGCGGCAGAAATTGCCGATACGATAGCAACCATGTATGCGGGAGAATTTGTTGAGGTGGGACCCGTTAATGAAGTCTTTTATCATCCACGACATGCCTATACTCTGAGCTTGTTAGATGCGGCACCACGACTGAGTTCCGGTGCGGAAGAACTCCATAGTATTCCCGGTAGTCCGCCGGATCTAATTGAACCACCAACAGGATGTAAATTTCATGAACGGTGCAAATTAGCCACTGAAATCTGCACCCATGATAAACCGGAATACCTTACATTTGGCGACAATCATCTGGTCGCGTGCCATCACCATGACGAAGTGCGCGCTCAACGGGAAAAAGTGAACCAATCATGAGTCAACAACCACTTATTGAACTGAAAAATGTGCATCGATCATTTGAGAAAGATCGTGAGATTATCCCGGTGTTGCAAGACATTAATCTGTCTATCAACCCACAGGAGGTTTTGTGCTTGGTCGGCGAAAGTGGTTGTGGTAAAACAACTACAGGAAAAATTATCGCCGGTTTGCTTGATGCATCCGAAGGGGATGTACTTTACAATGGTCAGG
>DAOTXB010000198.1:0-15667 GCA_034435575.1 Anaerolineae bacterium | reverse complement strand
ATTGTATGTTTTTCCTGACGCTATGCTGGTTGACCTCTCTTTTTTTGATTCCCACACAGCCACACACTAGCCACCCCTCACTGTCCCTTTTCTGCTAAACTGTAGGTGAATTCATCACTGTGCCCATATAGCGGAGTCACCTGATTGTATCCGAAGGCTGTTTCACCACATAACAAAAAAGCGTTGATATTGACGCTTATGTTGTTATTCTCTGTTGCTTATTTGCTCCATCCTCAGGCAGAGCATTGGTTGCAACCGATTGCTCTGGTTGTTCTCATTAGTGCATTTGGTATCTTTACGTTCAATTCTTCTCAAGTTCTTATAACACGTGAAATGGTCAACCAGCCACAATTTATATCAACACGTTCAATAAATTATATCTTCTTGCTGGTTGCGACCTTATTTTTGGGAATATTGGTTGAAATCAATACAAATAAACTAGGAGTTTCATTTCTTAAAAGCGCACATCAGCATATACAAATGCTCATACTACTTGGTGGTGCAGTACTAGTGACTCTCGCCTTATGTGATTGGCGTGGATTAACCATAAAATTAGATGTTGATGTCTGGATAGCAATTTCGTTTACACTCTTAGCGCTTATCATCCGCATATGGGATTTACAAACGGCGGTGAGTGTTCCTCTATCCGATGAGTATGCCTTTTTAGATACGGCTGTTGCGCTGTGGGATAAACCAGATTATCCGATGCTGGAGCCATTAGGTGCGGGATTTCTTTTTCCATGGACACATCCATACCTTGTATTGTCAAGCATGGAAGTTTTTGGTTGGGATCTTCTTCAAGCTCGCTTACCCAGTGCAATTTTCGGCGCACTTGCTATACCAGCGCTTTATTTGTTTACACGTGTTTTATTTGATCGTTCAATTGCGATTGTAGCTTGCCTGATATTGGCAACATTTCCGCCACATATTCACCTGAGCCGTATGATACTCAACAATATCTATGATAGTACATTTGGCTTGTGGGCATTTGCCTTGATCGCTTACGGATATTCAAAACGTAGTTCGCCATATTTCATTTTGGCTGGGGTCGTTTTAGCCTTCACACAATACTTTTACGAAGCAGGGCGATTGGTGTTTCCACCATTGAGCGCTGTCTTGATTGTGATATTGCTCTGGCATGATCCACTACAGGAGCTTCGACGTTGGATTAGGGTCATATTGCGCGGAATTTTCAGCTTTGTATTGTTGGCTTCACCCATATATTTGACGTTACTTGCACTCGATTATCCATTGTTCGGGCGTTTTGAATTGGTTGCACCATCAGCAGATATTGTGCAATTTGTAATTGATAACACGACAGAGCGTAATATTCTATCCGATGTGTATTTAGAGCGCCTAGGTGGAACACTTCTACACTTTGTACAACGCGTAGATAACAGCACGCAATTTTATGGTGGCACGCAAGCGATGGTGCTTACCCTAATCGCTCCAATATTCTTACTCGGGATTTTCGTCATCATACGTTATTGGCGTAGAGCTGGACATCAATTCATTATCTTCTGGCTATTCGCGATAATTCTTGGAATTTCTTTTGTACGCATCGGCGCTTGGACGGCAAGATTCACACCAATTTTCCCCGCCATAGCACTTATTATTGCGATTGGGCTGGTTTATCTGTGCCGTATCATGACTAATGGCAATCGACAACAAGTGATTGTAGTTGCTGTGGGTGCATTATGTGTTATGGGGATTCAGCTAAACTACTATTTTGGTGAACATCTGGATGCTTATAATGAACAGGCGCGTATTGTACTCGATGAAACTGACGCATTTCATCGGGCAATTACCTTGCCGGAAGGTACAATCGTCAATTATGTAGACGATCAGGGTATTTTTATGCCTCATATCATTACATTAATGCGCCTGTGGCGACGAACGGATCTACAAATTGAGCATTACTTTTACGAAGAAATTACATCTGAACAACTTATAGCAATGTCTCAGAGAGAATCATCACAGATATTTTTTGTTGATCCAGAATTAAACGCAGCTATAGATCTTATTACTCAAATTTTTCAACTTGATGGTCCATACTTTAGCCCATATTCAGATATCCCACAACACAGGCAGTATGCGTTATACTATGCCGTCAGCAGATAAATTTATCAGACCAACAAATACGTTAAAGGGTAAGTATGACTGACCCAAAATCAGCAGTGCTATTGATGTCTTGTCCAGACCGTCGCGGACTTGTGGCGACTGTGACAGATTTTATTTTCCGCAGAAATGGCAATATTTTGCATTTGGACCAGCATGTGGATGGGCAACAAAACATCTTTTTCATGCGAGTAGAATGGGCGCTGGAAAATTTTGAAATTCCTGCTGATTCCATTGCCTCACATTTTCAACCGATTGCTGAACAGTACACGATCGAATGGCGATTACACTTTTCTAATGAACGACAACGAATGGCGATATTTGTGTCCAAGCAAGACCACTGCCTATATGATCTTTTGTCGCGCTGGCAATCTGGTGAATTCAACGTTGATATTCCGTTGATTGTGAGTAATCATCCTAATCTTGAATCGATTGCTAAGACTTTTGAAATTCCATATCATATCTTCAAGGTGAACAAAGACAACAAAGCAGAACAAGAAACGGCACAACTTGCCTTATTAGCCGAGCATAATATCGATTTTATTGTGTTAGCGCGTTATATGCAGATTCTAACTGATAACTTTGTTTCTCCCTATCCGAACCAAATTATCAATATTCATCACTCGTTTTTGCCGGCTTTTCCTGGTGCGAAGCCCTATCATCAAGCCTATGAACGCGGTGTAAAAATTATCGGTGCGACTAGTCATTTTGTGACACCTGCGCTTGATGCTGGACCGATTATTGAACAGGATGTGGCGCGCGTTGACCATCGTGATTCACCACGAGAGATGATTCGTAAAGGGAAAGATTTGGAAAAAACCGTGCTATCTCGCGCGATATGGTATTATCTGCAACATCGTATCCTCGTATACAATAATAAGACCGTCGTATTTAAATAGGACAGCTATGAGTTCAAAAAAGTTATCCCGTAAACCGGGTGCTCGCCCAAATTGGATGATCGTCTATATCACACATAATATCAACGAAGCACATATTGTTTCTGGTAGGCTAAAACACGAAGGCATCGAAAATGTGGTTGATCATATGGCTGGGCGTAGCGCTATAGGCATTACAATCGGCAGTTTAGGTGAAATTCGTATTCTTGTGCATGAACAAGAGTATGAACATGCGCTCGATATTCTTGATCCTGAAGAACCCGATGCTTTGAGCGCCGATAACGACCAAATGATATTTGGACTGGATGACGACATTGACGGTGACGAATAATACTTTAACCGCCATCCCCGGAATTCGTGTTGGGCATCAAACACATATCGTTGGTGCCACAGGCTGTACTGTTGTGCTTTGCCCGCCCGAAACTGTAGGTGGCGTTGATGTGCGTGGCGGTGGACCGGGTACCCGGGAAACTGATTTGCTTCGCCCGATGAATCTTGTTGAGCATGTGAATGCGGTAGTGCTTGCCGGTGGGAGCGCTTTTGGTTTAGTGTCTGCCGATGGTGTCATGCGCTATTGTGAAGAGCGGGCGATGGGATACGCGGTAGGTGAGTTCGTCGTCCCCATCGTTCCGGGGGCTATTTTGATGGACTTGCCGATTGGTGAGCGAGGGATTCGCCCGGATGCTGATATGGGGTATGCCGCTTGCGAAGCCGCGACAGATTCACCCGTTGAACAGGGATCGGTGGGTGCCGGTACAGGGTGTAGGGTAGGCGGTGTTTTAGGCAATGCTCAAGCGACAAAAGGGGGTATTGGGTCGGCATCGATTGATCTGGGCGATGGGTTGGTGGTCGCGGCATTAATCGCCGTAAACGCTGTGGGGGATGTGCTTAATGAACAGGGAAATATATTAGCCGGTGTGCGGACTGAACCGGACAGCGACAGTTTTATGGGGATGATGAATTTGTTTCGGCAGATGGCGCATACAACACAGCCACCAACATCTTCCAACACAGTGATTGGCGTGGTGGCGACGAACGCAAAGTTAACCAAAGAACAGGCAAATCACGTGGCACGCATGGCGCATGATGGTTTAGCACGTGCAATCTCCCCCTCACATACCTTGTTTGACGGTGATACAATTTTTACACTTGCAACTGGCGAAAAACCCGCTAATCCTGATGCGATTGGTGCGTTTGGTGCGGAAGCGGTAGCCACTGCAATCCGTAATGGTGTACGCATGGCAAAATCACTAGGTGGTGTACGCGCAGTTGAACAATAATTGCAAAGTTATGAGGATCAGACGCTTATCAATAGGACAGATACGATCATGGCAAAAGTGATGATTATCGAGGATGAGGAAATCCTTGCCCGGACAATCGCGGAAAAGCTAGAAGCAGAAGGCTATGAGTCACTTATCATCAAGGATGGTGAAGGCAGTTTAAGCATTGTCCGCGAGGAAATGCCTGATCTGATTGTATTGGATATTATGTTGCCCGGTCTGGATGGGCTGAGCATTTGCCGGATGGTTCGGCATGATCGTGAGATTGCAGATATTCCAATTATTATGCTCACCGCTCGTGGTACCGAGGTGGATAAAATTGTGGGTCTAGAAAGTGGTGCAGATGATTATATCGTTAAGCCATTCGGATTAGGCGAATTTCTTGCGCGTGTGCGGGCGGTATTGCGTCGTCCGGTACGCTCACAGGTGAAACAACAAGATGAACTGGTTTCTGATGATCTGCGTCTGAACGTGACTGAACGCCGATTTTATAAGGGTGATAAAGAAGTCAAACTGAGTAATAAGGAATTTGATCTTCTTGCGGAATTAATGCGTAACAAGAGCGCGGTATTATCTCGTGATTTAATCTTAACCAAAGTTTGGGGACATGATTATTTTGTAGATAAACGTACTGTTGATGTGCATGTGCGTTGGCTACGGGAAAAAATCGAAGAAAATCCCTCGAAACCGCGCCGAATTGTCACCGTTCGTGGGATTGGATACCGATTTGAGGGCTGAGATTTCGATGCGAGGCATGTTATTAGAATTTAACGCACTTTAAGAGAACCCCTCCAAATGTTAATGCCCATTTATTAATCCTCAACGATAATTTTGGTTATTGTGAAGAGCGATGGGTATATGGTGAAGATTTTAATTATTGAAGATGAAGAAATTCTCATTAATAACCTTACAGAAAAACTCCGTGCTGAGGGGTTTAAGGTTTCCAAAGCCATGGATGGTGAAACCGGTTTAGAAAAAGTGCGTGAAGAAACACCCGACCTTGTGGTATTGGATATTATGTTACCGGGTTTAGACGGTTTAAGCATCTGCCGGATGATCCGGCATGATACATCAACATCACATATACCGATTATCATGCTTACTGCGCGTGGTACCGAGGTGGATAAAATTGTGGGTTTAGAAAGTGGTGCAGATGATTATATTGTTAAGCCATTTGGATTAGGTGAGTTTTTAGCGCGTGTGAGAGCAGTAATGCGACGTGCTCCGGGACGACAGGCGCTCCAACAGGATGAACTTTTATCCAATGACCTACAAGTTAATTTAACAGCACGGCGCGTGTTCATCGGTGAGCAGGAGATCAAGCTCAGTAATAAGGAATTTGATTTGCTTTCTGAACTTATGCGTAATAAGAGTGCCGTACTTTCCCGCGATCTTATCCTCACAAAAGTCTGGGGATATGATTATTTTGTAGATAAGCGTACCGTGGATGTACATATTCGTTGGTTACGTGAAAAAATCGAAGATGATCCATCGAACCCTAAACGCATTGTTACCGTGCGAGGGGTTGGTTACCGCTTCGAAGGATAAGCATACAATGGCATATTGTAATGTGGCGTAATGCGCCAATGCGCCGGTATTTGTGGTTTACACTGCCGTTGCCTCTCAGTTTTCTCCTTTATGGATACAGCCTAGGGTTGCCTTTTTTTCTTGATGATGGGGCGCATTTTACGATTCTTGCTCAAACGAACGGTTTTGAATTCTGGGGGAATTTTCCTACATTTCCGTTTTATCGTCCATTGGTCTTCACCATTTGGAAGAGCTATGAAAGTTTGACGGGGAGCTATGATCCGGTTGCGCTTCATTATTTAAATGTCGTTATTTTTGGCGTGTCGGGTGTGCTCGTAGGGCAGGTTGCACGTCGATTAGTGATGGTAAAACAACGGGAGATTGTTGCACCTCTTGCGGGAACATTGTTTATATTGTTTCCCTTTAGCTATCAAGCGGTGACGATGGTTGCGGCATTATTTCATCTTACACTTGTTGGGGGGATATTACTCTGCTTGTGGGCAGGGGTGAAATGGTTAGACTTGCCACAATATTCGGCACTATTAGTATTGTGCTGGACAGGGGCATTTGTCGCGTTGTTTAGCCACGAAAACGGTGTTCTGACAGCGCCTCTGCTGTTTGCTTATATTGTTGTGATCTATCGAGGGCAATTCCCTCCGTTGCGCCGGATATTGATGGTTGGTGCGCCGATTGTGATATTTACGGCGGTGTATATATGGCGATGGTTCAATGTGCGTCCACAGGATGCAACGGAGGTAGCGAATGGTGTGGATGTTTCATTCGCAGTGTTGCTACAAGGGATCACCTATCCAATTGTAACTGGTGCGCGTTTGCTATCTACTGTTGGCGATGATGCTCAACCGCTGATCATTATTTTATTGGTTACGGTTTGTACCGTGCTCGTTGTCATCTGGATGATTCGGAATACAACCCATGTTGTGTTACCGATGATTTTCGCGCTTGGATGGTACGTTATCGCAATTTTGCCTGCCGCATTGTTCTTAACAGCCGGTTATGTGCTCGGGCAAACACGTTTGGCATTATTCGCGTCTGTGGGGAGCAGTATTTTTTGGGCAATCTTGCTGGTAACTTTATGGCATGGACGCTGGAGAGGGCGACTTGTGGCGCTCATTGTCACGTTACTTTTCTTGAGTGTCAGCATTGAATTTCTTGAAATGCGTCGCTTCGACTTTTTGAGATTGGCAACCTATCAATCTGATTTGCTCGATTCATTTGAGGCGAATAATGTTGCAGAAGCATCTACGGTAGTTATTAATGCGCCGGACTTCTTAACGCCACAAGCGGATGATAGACGGTTTCTGCTTGGCTCAGAGGGTGTTTTATTTGTTGATCCTGCGGCAGAGTATGCTTTGCAGTTTTCAATCAACAGTTCCTATGATTATAGCCAGGTCGATGTAATAGCGTATCCGGCAATTCAACGAAATACGGGCTTTGATTTCAGTGTACATCCCCCTACGATTGGATTTGATGGCGTAGTGGAAGCAGTGCGTTCAACTGATTATGTGTACGTAACACAATTTAACGCGCGAGACTTTGAGGCGGTACTGGTTGGTGGTACTCAGTTAACGCCTCCCCAAACGGAAAACAACGTTTTGTTTGATGATAATGTGGGTTTGGAAAATGCTGAGGCGATATTCACCACTGATGGATTTATAGACGTTGTCACACACTGGACGATAAATACACCGGATGCCATAAAGATATTCGCGCATGTATACTGTGGCGATGAATTTATCGGTCAATCAGATGGCTATATGTGGGGCGATACCTATCCGCTTGCTATGTGGTCTGCAAACGAGGCACAAACTGATCGCCGTCGAATCTATTTTGATGATGTGTTCACCACAGACTGCTTAACTGTTTACGTGGGATTATACTATGGAGCAGATGTGACCCGCTTACAAGCCATTGATACCGTCACAAACGAACAATTTGAGAATAATCAAGTTCCTGTACAGATAGTCATTGAAGGTCAATCCTGATATGGTTGAAATAATAGCATTCATTTTAGGCATTGCTTTGCTCGGGGTAAGTTACTTACTCGTAGATGCACGTGCCCGAATAAAATTACAAGACGATGAACTTACCAGAAAACAGGCAGAGATTAAGGGGCGTAATGAGCGCTTTCAAGACCTGAATACACAGATTGAGACAAAGAATCAGGTCATTGAAGCGTTACAGAGTGGTACCACACAAAAAGATGAGACGATTGCCACTTTAAAATCTAGCTTGAATGAAAGCCAGCAAATGGCGCATCAGATCGAAGCAGAGCTGAGTGATAAGCGTGAATTATGTACTGCGTTACAAACACGACTTGATGCATATACTGAAGCACAGGTATATAAGCAAGCTCTTTTGTTGACACTTGCGAACTCATCCTATGACGCACTTATTATGCTGAATCACGAGCTAGATGTCATTGCCATAAACATGACAGCGGAGAAGCTGTTCCCCGTAGATGAACCGGTAGGACGAGGACTAACCGAAGTTGTTCCCATGCCAGAAATTGAGTTAATGGTCAAAGACACTATTCGCAACGCGGAGGATATCTTTGAGGAACAGGTTAAGGTGGATGATCGTTTTTACCGCGTACAAACACGGGTTGTAGAGCGCGATGAATTCTCCTTTATAGGGGTCGCGTTCCAAGATATCACAATGCTTGTTCGTCTGAACCGCGCCCGACGCGATATGGTAGCGAATATTTCTCATGAGTTACGGCACCCTATTGCAAATATTCGTCTCACGATTGATGCGTTGTTTCACGATCAAGATAAACCCAAACGTAAAGATAGTATTTCGTCATTGCGGGCGATTGCGCGTGAAACCGAAAATTTGATGTGGCTAGTGCAAGAAATGTCTGATTTAGCGATGATTGAATCAGGACAATCGATTGTACGCATGGTAGATGTAGCCTTGCCCGATCTTGTGGATGAAGCAATCGAACGGATGCAAGATCAGAGTGAATACAAAGATATTACAATGGTCAAGCATGTTCCGGCGAAAATGCGTGTTCTGTGCGACCGTGATTTAGCGCGTCGTGTGCTCATTAATTTGATTCATAATGCAATTAAATGGTCGCCGGAAAAAGAAACTATCACGATTAATGCAGAAGATAGTGGCGATGATGTCATTCTCAGTGTGATCGATAATGGACTGGGTGTTCCACCAGAAAAAGTGGATCGTATTTTTGAACGTTTCTATCAGGTTGATGACTCGCGCTCCGGCGGTGAGGGAACAGGTTTAGGTCTGGCGATTTGTAAGCATATTGTTGAAGCACATGGTGGGCGCATCTGGGCAGAAGGCAATCTCAAAGGTGCTGGTGGGCGTTTCTTATTTACTTTACTTAGCGCCGAGGATGAAAGCGAAGATACAATAGAGAGTGTGGAGCAAGAGTCATAAGTACGTTAAAGGGATTTTAAGCAATTTTCACCGTTACCTGTGCGTAAGTATGCTATACTTTGGATAGTCTAAAAATAAATAACCAACCTTCGGGGCAGGGTGAAAGTCCCTACCGGCGGTGAAGCAGAAGCAATGTGAATTGATCGCATGTTCTCTGATAAGCCCGTGACCCGAGTCATCAGCTTGTGGCTGATGCGCCATAACAGGATTGTCTGTTATGCCGGTGGATTCTGGTAAAAATCCAGAGCCGACGGTGAAAGTCCGGATGGGAGAAGGTATAACAGCGTGAATCTTTCTATTGATTCAGCGTTTGTTTGCTTAACATGCTACAAATTCATGATCTGTCATGTACGTTTTCTGGTCAGATCCGTTTTGTATGTATGAACTCCTCAATCATGCCCTGAATGTTTCAAAGCAATGAAACAACAAGCAGGGTACTTTTATGCAAAAAACAGCTACGAAAACCTATATAACAACAGTATCTCACGCAAAAAAACAATCTCGTGTGCGCGTCAATCCTGTGCGGATATTTCAATTGATGTTGCCTTTACTCACCTTTGGGGTCGTGCTTTTTGCATGGCATATGATCTATGCAAATGAAATTGTCGAGTCATTTTTGATCCCTGCACCACGCGCCGTTGCTGATTCGTTTGTGGATAGTATGCAAAGCGGCGCACTGTGGGAGCATACATCAACGACACTTTATGAAACGCTTGTCGGGTTAATATTGGGTGGAGTTATTGGCGTAACTCTGGGTTATTTGATTGCGCGTATCCCTATATTAGAATCGATCCTTTCACCCGTGATTGTCGCCTTTCAGTCAACCCCGGTAGTTGCCTATGCACCTCTATTAGTGCTGTGGTTTGGTACAGGGGTAGAGAGTAAGATTGTCACCTCCATGCTGATTGTATTCTTCCCTATGATGATGAATACAATTGCCGGTATACGCGCAGTACCGGCAGAATTGCATGATTTGATGCGCGTTTCTCAGGGAACATGGTGGCAAACTTTTTCCAAGTTGGAACTACCATCTGCGATGCCGATTTTGATAACGGGTTTGAAAACAAGTGCGACTCTTGCCGTGATTGGTGCTGTCGTCGGTGAATTTGTGGCGGCACGTCAGGGGTTAGGGGCACTTATCAACCTTGCACGGAATAGCTACAATACACCATTGATGTTCGTTGGCGTGATTACGTTAGCGATTGTCGCGGGGAGTTTATACGGCGTGGTCACTGTGATGGAGCGTCGCCTGTTAGCATGGCAAAAGCGTGGTCGTCGTTGACACACTGTTTTGTTGCAAGAATACAGACTTAAGAATGCGGTGGGGTATCTAATCACCTCACCGCATTATATTCTAACTATGACCTAAAACGGGTTTTGGTTCATATAGGGCTTCCAGGCTGGTAATTTCTTCGTCGCTGAGTGTAATTTCTGTCGCCTCAATTGCTTCTTCTAAATGTCTCATTTTACTAGCACCGACGATTGGGCTAGAAATCCCCGGTTTATGCAACATCCATGCTAATGCTATCTGTGCGGAGGATTTACCATGCGCCTCTGCAATCACCTTTGCATGTTCCACGATGTCAAAATCAGTATCTGCATAGTACATATTGTCTGCCATGGGGTCGCTACCTGCGCGGGTCGTTGTTTTTTGCTTGTCGCGTGTGCGATTCCCGGCGAGAAAACCGCGTGCTAATGGACTCCACGGGATGAGACCAACGCCCTGATCAATACATAATGGGATCATTTCGCGCTCTTCTTCACGGTAGACGAGATTATAATGATTTTGCATTGATACGAATTTTGTCCAGCCATTTACCTCTGCGAGATGTTGTGCCTTGGCGAACTGCCATGCATACATACTTGATGCACCGATGTAACGCGCTTTTCCTGCTTTAACAACATCATGCAATGCTTCCATAGTTTCCTCGATGGGGGTGTTATAGTCCCAGCGATGAATTTGATATAGATCGACATAATCCATACCCAAGCGTGTTAATGAAGCATCAATCTCTGACATGATGTGCTTGCGCGATAATCCACCTTGATTAGGCTTGTCATTTGACGGGAAGTAGACCTTTGTCGCAAGCACATACTCATCACGTGGTAATAAGTCACGCAGGGCACGTCCGGTAACTTCTTCACTAACGCCACGTGAGTACATATTCGCGGTATCGAAAAAGTTAATTCCAGCTTCCACAGCATGTTCAATAAATGGGCGACTCTGTTCTTCAGTCAGTACCCATTCGCGCCATTTTGGTGTGCCATACGTCATCATGCCAAGGCAGATACGTGATACTTTTAAGCCAGTATTGCCCAAATTTACATAATCCATCTGGTATTATTTACCCCCATTAATTTTCGTGTAGTCAAGTAAAATGCATCGCCTAGTTATACAATCATACGATTTCTTCCGGCGAAATTGTCGTAACTTTTGATTTAAGCTGACCACATCCCGCATCAATATCAATTCCACGCCGGACACGAACAGTCATACTGACCCCATATTTAGCCAAAATATTCTGGAATGTTTCGGCGGAATCATGATTTGATGGACCACCATCATAACCGTCTGTAGGATTTAGTGGAATTGCATTGACATGACAATTAATCCCTTCCAACAATTTCCCAAGTGCGTGCGCTTGTTCTCGTGTATCAGTTTCACCCGCGATGAGTGCCCATTCAAATGTCACACGTCTGCCCGTTTGTTCAATATAATAGCGACAGGCATCCATTAAATCGACAAGTTTCCACCGTTTATTGACTGGTAATAATGCACTGCGTTCTTCATCTGTGGCGGCATGAAGACTGATCGCTAACTTGACCTGCAATCCTTCATCAGCAAATTTTCGGATTTGTGGCACAAGCCCTACAGTACTGACCGTGATATGCCTTGCCCCAATACCAAAATCTTCCATCAGGCGACGAATAGCGATCAAAGACTCATCATAATTATGAAAAGGTTCACCCATGCCCATCAGCACGATATTACTCAATCTTTCACCATCTTTTGCCAGAATCTGTGCAAAATGTAGAGCCTGTTCAATGATTTCTGCACTAGAGAGATGACGCGCAAATCCCATTTGACCTGTAGCACAAAATACACAGCCCATCGCACAACCCGCCTGCGTAGAGATACAAGCTGTTCTCCGGTTATCATCATAAGGCATCAACACTGATTCAATCAGTTGTCCATCCGGTAAACGATACAGGCGCTTTACGGTGCCATCTTTGCTGGATTGTTCGCTGACTAGTTCAAGCGTGCCAATGCGTGTGTGTTTTTCTAACTTCTCACGCAAAGGTTTAGATAAATTTGTCATATCATCAAATGAAGATACGCGCAGATCATATATCCATTCATGTATCTGCTTGGCGCGGAATTTAGGTTCTCTCCAGTCCTTTAGCAGTGCAACAAGTTCAGCCTGCGTAGTTTCTAGTAAATTTAACCGATCTGTCATCGTGAGCCTCTACGTGTGAATACAAATATGATTAATGCTAAAATGATAAATATCCCCGACCCTAAAAGCAGTAACTCAGGCGATATTTGCTGATTATCATCTGACGATGATGTTTGAACTGGAACTGCCGTCGGGTCAATTGAACTGCCAGCGGGACGTGGTGTGACGGTAGGTCGGCGTGGGAGGGGTGTCAGAGTGTTGGTCAATGTTGGTAAGGGCGTTGCAGATAACACACCCGTTACAGATGGTGTGACTGTTGGGGTATTTGTCGCCGTCGATGTGACAGTTGCAGTGGGCGGGAAGGGTGTATTGGAGATTGTTGCTGTTGGTGTTGCCGTTGTAGACAGATAGGGCACATAGAAGAAATCTGCTTCTGTGGAATTTTCAAATAACCATGTCTCTATTGATGACACTATTGCGCTTAACGGCGCATCAACAGTCTCTTCATATAACCTGGCGAAATTGTCTGTAGAAGATGCTTCGTTTGCAAACTCAAACAACCTATCTACGCCAATTTGATCGGCAATATAAAGTACCATAGCGCGTTCCTGCACATCGCGGAGTAGATCGCTACTATTATCAATCTGGTTAAGCGTAATGAGGTTACCGTTGCGGGCGGCACTTTGAAGGGTCACAAGGTCACGCGCACTCACATCAACATTATAGAAATCGCGCAATCCGTTGCGAAACCATGTTGGTACCACCACGTTTTGCCACAGTTCAGGATAAAATTGGGACACTGCATAATCTGTCAAAACAGACTGAAGTTCCCGCAAATCGGTATAGTCTAGCTGAAACAATTCGTAGGTTGACCGGGCAAGGCTTTCTTCAACAATATCCTGCGAACATGGAATTTCGACCTCAAAGCGCGTGTCAATGATTACAAGGTCATCATCTTCATTTGTTTCACAGGAGGTGAACTGAAAATCTTCCTCAACTAAGAGCACATCTATTTGGCGAGCTTCGCCGGTGTTTTCAGTCAGCAAAGTGAGAATCGGTGACATTGTCTCACGTATGTCCTCTGGCGAAACATCGTTCTCTGTCTTCAGAATATTGAGCCCACTTATATCATCACGATCTTCAATCCATTCTTGTGTAGGATCTCTAAATAGAAATGAACTGGAGATTCCTGCTGTGCCATCGAGTTGCGTTGTTACCAACCAACTGTAATTGATGAGGCTATAGAAAGGTGGTACATCCTCCAGGGGTATTTCCCATAGATACGATATTTCAGTAAATTCGTCGCTAAACACCGCCGCTTGTTCCGGTACGATGGGTAGGGTTATCGCCTCATTCAGTTGGATTATCAGCACAAGTTGCTGAATTTCTTCTACCGTACGGTCAATCACAATGTTAAAACGCATCGCTGCAGGGTAGAAATTCTGAACTTCCCAGTCATACAAAAATGCTGGCACATCAGGCGTAGGTGAGGGCGTTTGATCGTCATTCTGAGCTTTTACAACCCCGCTTACAGATAAGAGAAGTATTATGAAAGCGATAGGTATAATTTTTCGTATTGTCACGATTAAATTGCTCCCGAGGAAGTGACCAGAATATTGATAAGTACAATCAGGAAGTTATAGATGAAATGAGCAATGATAGCGGCGGTGGTGTTAAATCGTTGACGCAATAATCCGAACGCTAACCCGACAATAAAGATACTTACGATACTGGGCGTTAGTAAAACCTGCGTATGAATTGCCGCAAAGAAGATCGTTGTGGGTATTAAACCAAAGACCGGTTGAAGCGCTCCCCTAAAAAATACCTCTTCGCCAATCGCCGCACTACTTGCCATGAGTAAGGCTAAAGGAATAGTGGAGAAGGCATTTACAACACTTTCTGCCGCTTGTGTTTGCTCTGCGAGATCTTCCGGGCTGATAAAGACTGTCAGTATGCCACCATAAATACTTAACGCGACGAATGCACCAACCACCGTCACGATGCTCCACAAGACATCTTTAATGGTAGGTATGGTTATGCCCAATCGTTGTAGCGTTTGGGGAATTTGACGACGAATTTTGAAGCCGACACCCAATACTGCGGCGATAACAAACAGAACTGCTTGCAAAATTATCGCAAACGAAGAAACCCCCTCAGCATCTATACTCTGTGCCATACCTTCAGTCCCACCCTGCAAGAGAAAACTGACTGTGTTGATACCAACAAAGGCAAGTGAAAAGATAATTGCTGTAGTATGTACTTTCGAGTATGCGCTATAGGTGCCGTTGATGACTGTTTGAAGTCTCTGGCGTAAACTATCGGAAATGAGAATAATTATGCAAATAGTTCCCAAAATTGATGCAATAAAAAAGCCCAGAAGTAGATTACTACTAGAGACATCAGCATTTAGACTGATGGCATCATTGGTGGTCATGGTGGCATCAGTCACTACTGGAGTTGATTGGTTTAGCGCAGTCAGCAATACAGCTAGTGCCATCAACCCCAAAGAACCAGAAGCGATAAATAAGAGGGCGCGAGTTCCATTTTTGTTTTCATACCAGTGAAGTTGCTCGTAATTTGCAAGGTATATTGTAAGCAAAATATAGCCGAGAATGCCAACGCTGATAAGCAATGATTCCATAATTGTGCTTATAACCTGATAATTTGCCGTTATTTGGTACACAGTTTAGTATACAGTGGTGCGCTAATTGTTGTATATTGTACCCCTTTTAAGGGTTGAATATCAGGTTTTTTGTTTGCAACCATTGACCGTGTATGTGTGGTATGATATGATCTTGCAACCGCCGAAATCGGGCTTAGATTAACATTGGAGAGGTGGCCGAGTGGTTTAAGGCGGTGGTCTTGAAAACCACTGTGCGTGCAAGCGTACCGCAGGTTCGAATCCTGTCCTCTCCGCTAAAAATCATATAATTGGGGAGGTGCCAGAGTGGACGATTGGGGCTGCCTGCTAAGCAGTTGTGCGTGCAAACGTACCGCAGGTTCGAATCCTGTCCTCCCCGCACAATAA
>DAOTXB010000197.1:0-1996 GCA_034435575.1 Anaerolineae bacterium | reverse complement strand
TCGTCATACACCCGTGCCGCGAAGTCATCCTGCATCGGACGTTGCGGTTGCTGGCGTACCTGTGGTGTTTGTTGATCATTCTGTTGCGGTGGTTGATTCTGCTTCGCGGGCGGTTGCTGTGCCTGTTGCGCCGGACGCTGTTGTGCGGGTTGTTGACGCTGTACGGGCTGTTGCTGACGCGGACGCATCACCTGTTGTTGATCGATACGATTTTTCACACGACTCTGCTCAAAACCGGTTGCGATCACAGTAATGCGAACTTCGTCACCCATGCTCTCATCAATCTGTGCACCGAAGATCATATTGACTTCAGGATGCGCGCTCTGTTGGATGATTGCCGCCGCTTCGTTGACCTCGAACAGGCTCAAGTCTGGACCACCGGTAATATTAAACAGGATACCGCGTGCGCCATCAATCGTGACATCAAGCAGACCACTGCTAATTGCCGCTTCTGCCGCCGCGCGGGCACGTTCATCACCATCAGAACGCCCGACAGCCATCAACGCCGCCCCGCCTTCTGACATAATCGTGCGGACATCGGCGAAATCAAGGTTAATCAGTGCCGGAACAGTAATCAGTTCGGAAATACCCTGAATACCCTGTCGTAGCACATCATCCGCCAACGAAAATGCCTGTTGCAAGCTCGCCCGTTTATCCGCAATCTGGAGTAAACGATCATTTGGAATCACGATCAATGTATCGACCTGAGTCTTGAGCGTTTCAATGCCAGATTCAGCGAATTGTCCGCGACGCGGTCCTTCAAACGTGAATGGACGTGTCACCACACCAATCGTCAGCGCACCAAGTTCTTTGGCAATCTGCGCCACAACCGGCGCGGCACCGGTGCCCGTACCACCACCCATACCAGCGGCGATGAACACCATATCTGCCCCACGCAAAATTTCATACAGATCGTCAGAACTTTCTTCCGCCGCGTTTTTACCAATTTCAGGATTACCACCTGCGCCAAGACCGCGTGTTAGCTTATCGCCAATACGCACACGCGTCTTCGCTTTAGACAACATCAATGCCTGGTTGTCTGTATTTACTGCGACAAACTCAACACCACCTAAACCTTCGTTAATCATCCGGTTTACTGCGTTGCCGCCGCCACCTCCCACGCCCACAACCTTAATCTGGGCAAATGTTTCGGCGTTCGAAAAATCTTCCATTGTCATAACCAGAGTACCCCCATCAATCCTCAGGGAAAAATAATTCCCATAAGTGACGTTACAATAATGCTATTGTACGCACAACCCCCTATTAGAGCAAATAGACAATAAGTATCAGACAGTTTCCGCGTAAGCGCGCAAGAAAGTCAATAATTAAGCCTCGTCATCAGGGAGTAAGCGTTTAAATAAGTTACCGAGCATCTGCCCGATATTCAAGCCCGGCACACTTCCACTGCCATTAGCAGTCACGGGTTGTGCCACATCCATTTCTAAGCCCAAACGGAGCAACCCCACGCTTGTACTATAGGATGGATTACGCAACGCATCCACCATACCGGTCAAGCGCTCAGGCTTTGCTAGGCGCACGGGCATATTCAACGCATGTCCCGCGACGGCTTTTGCACCGCCCAATTGCGAGCATCCGCCTGTAATCACCGCCCCGGCACGCAATAGCCCATCATAACCGGAGCGTTTGATTTCTTTATGTACCAATTCAAAAATTTCTTCCATCCGCGCTTCAATAATTTGAGACATTTGATAGCGCGAAATCTCCGTTGGCATGCCTTCGCCAAACGGTTCCACCACCAGCGCTTCTAGTTTATCAATATCACTAGAATTCGCATGACCATACTGCACCTTGACCGCTTCTGCTGTCTCGAACGGGATATGCGTCAAATATGTGATGTCATTGGTCACATGGTCACCGCCAACAGGGATCACCGCTGTGTGCCATACGGTGCCTTCAATGAAAATCGCCAGATCCGTCGTGCCACCACCAATATCAATCACCACCACGCCAGATTCACGTTCTTCACGCGTCAGAA
>DAOTXB010000196.1:0-1776 GCA_034435575.1 Anaerolineae bacterium | reverse complement strand
TGTAGATAATAGCCACTTGCTTTTCATCGGTATTTCGTGGGAGTTCTTTCTACCTTAAGCAAATGAACCTGAGAGCGTTGTCATGCAGACCGATGGCTATTGGTTGCATCGGGATTGTAAAATAGCTCCAGATGACCCGAACGCGATCATCAATGTGCCGGAAAATGATGATTAATTCGGTGTCTCATCATCGGAAATGTGATAGATCAACTGGAGTAATACCTGTTTAACCGAGGCAGGATCATGTGAATCCACCGGAATAATCGTCGCATCATTGTCTAAGCGCATGGCGATGCGAATGTCTACCGGTCGCCATGCATCGACCTGTTTGGCATTGTCCGCCGCAATCACATAAGGCACATGCGCCTGATCGTGGAATTTCTCAAAGATTGCTTTGGCATCACGGAAGGTTTGGGGTTGTGTGCTATCGACGATGAACACGAATCCGAGCATCCCTTCACCCAATATCTTCCACATAAAATCAAAATGACGCTGACCGGGCATCCCGAATAAATAAATTTTAAGCTCATCCTCAACGGTAATGCGCCCGAAGGACATCGCCGCAGTGGTCTTAGCGTCTTTGTCACCGGTAATCTTGCCACTTTTCAAGTCACGGTTGATGGTTACCGGTTTGATCTCACTGATTGCACGGATGAAGCGTGTTCGTAGATCATCGGTAGGACCGGTGATGACGAGTTTTAAACGGTGGTCATCGTCTTTAGCCGCTTCGCTGTGTATATCAGATTGTGCATGATGACCATTTATACCATTACCATTAAATGTGCGAACCGCGGTTTCATCATCGCCGGGTGGCATTGCATTCACATTTGATAACACACCATCATCGCTTAAGTTTGTTTCAAGATCAGTCGTTTCGGGTTCTGTTGTAGGCGCTTCATGTTGTAAACGGTCAATTGCCTGTTCTGCGGCACGGCGTACATCAATATCTTTATCTTCAAGGTACGCCTCTAATACAGGTACGGTGATGGGGTCATTTAAGTTGGCAATATGGTTGATCGCGTCCATACGCCGCCACCATTTGCTACTACGATCTTGCAATACCATGATGGCTTTAGAGATATTACTCGGGAAGACCACATTATTACGGCGACGGCGGGTAGGGGCATCCGGCGCGAGTGTGGTTTTGGGTGCGGTATCAGATTGGTCAGTGCCTGCGGGGGCATCATCAACAACAGCAGGGATGTCTTGCGTAATTTCTGAAGTATCTTCGGCAATTTCTAACGCCACATGCCCGCGCAGTGTAAAGATCAATTTTTGCAATTCATAATCGTATTCAGCATCGCTCCGCAAGTCCACCCATTGGGCAGTAATAAAGCCAAATGGAACAGAATCTTTGGGTTCACCATCTGCTAGAACGGGAAAAATGCGAACATCCTGCGCTTCTGCATAGTTCATTTCCTCACGTACCCAGATCGATTTTTTGGAGTTCGGTGTGAGGATGACAACTAAAGCGGAGGCATTTTCGATAGCGTTTTCAATATCTTGTTTCCATGATTGGGAACCCGTGTTGAGAGCTTCGTCTGTCCAGACGGTTAATCCTTCTGCGAGTAGGTCATCACGAAAACTTTGCATCATGTGGATGTCTTTACGACTGTAGCTCAGGAATATATGTTGTCCCACGATTTATCCTGCTGAATTGACGATTAGTTATCTGTCTAACTATAACCTGAAACGATAAATTCATAAACGATTTCCTAACTATTCACTTTGGTTTTCAGGCGATTTTCGTAAATAGGGTGATTGCTCTATTAAAAA
>DAOTXB010000195.1:0-4824 GCA_034435575.1 Anaerolineae bacterium | reverse complement strand
ACGATCAACGCAGGATTCAAACGCAGGGCGTTAACGCTGTTTTGCGTTGTTTGACGCATTCTTGCCCGTACACCGCGTATCGATTCATCGGGCATGAAGCCGTTTTCTTGCATGAATAGTATCAATACTACGCCGAGAATTATGGCTCCAACACCAGCGACCATCAATGCAATTTGCAAGCTAATTTGCCCGATGAGGATAGCGCTCAAAATCCCGAATTGCCCACAGACTAGGCTCACCTGTGACCCGCGCACATAGACCGGTGTGGCTTTTTCCATGCCAATCTCATCCGCCAGCCATGCATCACTGGCACCACTATAAAACGTAAAGCCCAGCCCATGAATAATCTGTGCGAGAAAGACAGTGCCATAAAGCAAAAATGCGCCTTCCAGCAGATAAGCGCTACCCATGAGCAACAGACCGATGACACTTGACCATTTACGGCTGTAGGCATCTGCCATTACGCCCGTTGGTACTTCGAACAGGAAAACGGTGGCTTCCAGCGCAACGCCTAACAAAATGAGCTTGAACGGTTCATCGGTGATGAGCGTGGTGTGATAGAGCAAAAACACCGTTAGCCAGATGTTATAAAACAGCGAGAAACTGCCACGCATCAATAAATAGGTTCGTATAGGTTTCATTCGTGTGTCGTTTGCGATCTACTTTTGTGGTTAAGTGATCACTGATTCGATTCTGTCTCACTGAAAACGGTATACTTAATCAAACAACCATTTGATTATTACGGATATAAAAAGGATTATGGCATGCGGGCTATTTTGTGCAAGGCATTGACCGGAATTGATGGATTAGTGCTAGAAGATGTGGAAAGTCCTTCGCCCGGCAAAGGCGAGATCAAACTGACGACACATGCGTGCGGGGTCAATTTTATGGATACGTTGATCGTCGCAGGACAGTATCAGGAAAAGCCACCGTTACCATTTACGCCCGGAGCCGAGGTTTCCGGCGAGGTGATTGAGGTGGGCGATGGTGTGAAGAATGTCAAGGTTGGTGATCGGGTGGTGGCGATTGGCTCCGCCGGTGGTTATGCCGAAGAAACCATCGTCAATGCGGTAACCGCTATTCCAATTCCCCCACAGATGGATTATGTGGATGCGGCGGCGTTCCCCTTAGCCTATGGCACATCACACGTTGCGCTGGATCATCGTGGACAACTCAAAGCTGGAGAAACGCTACTGGTGCTGGGCGCGGCGGGTGGCGTGGGTTTAACGGCTGTGGAGATCGGCAAAGCGATGGGCGCGACAGTCATCGCGGCGGCGAGCACACCGGAAAAATTGGCACTCACACAGGAAAAAGGCGCGGATCATATCATCAATTACACCGAGGAAAATCTGCGTGACCGTGTAAAAGCGATCACCGATGGCAAAGGTGCAGATGTAATTTATGATCCAGTGGGTGGCGATATGTTCAAACAGGCGATGCGCTGTATTGCGTGGGAGGGGCGCTTGCTGGTGATTGGATTCGCTAGCGGTACCATCCCCGAATTATCCGTCAACCTGACCCTGGTGAAGAATATGTCGGTGGTTGGTGTGTACTGGGGCGCATATGCCAGCAAAGACCCCGCTGTGCTCGGTGGCTCGCTGATGCAATTGTTCGGCTGGTACAACGAGGGCAAGATTAAACCGCATGTTTCACAGACTTTTTCGTTGGAAAATACACAGGATGCCCTGCACACACTGGCGAATCGTCAAGCGCACGGTAAGATCGTTGTTAATGTGCGATCATGACTTTTTGCATAACATTTTTGTAATAAGTGTGCTGTTTTCGCGTGATTTGCACGTTTCTTCATAGAAAATTTACGAAATTAGGGGAGTTAGTTGCCCATAATACCTGACAGATGTCGTATAGTTTGTTATAAATGGGCTATTCTTCCAAGATCTATTAAATTAGGTCGGACACTACAACACACTACCGAAAACACCGTGCAAACTACCGAGGATAGAAGTTATGGTTGGGTTAAGCCAGCAAACCGTCGAAAGTGAACCAACACCACAATTCAATGAACAATGCTTAAGCGTTATTCAGGATTGGGAGGCTGGTAACCTGCCACTTAAAGACGCGATTAAATCAATGGAAGCGCTGTATGAAGCCGCGCATGAAGAACAGCATATGGCGAATGAAGCGCGTGCTCATCACATGATGGGTTATATTCAGCATTATGGTGGTAACTTAACTATCAGTATTCGTCATTATGATAAAGCGCACCGTCTCTATATGCGGGTTGGTAATCGTAAACGTGCGGCGACCATTGACCTCAATCAGGGTGAGAATTATCGCTTTAAGGGTGATTTCTCCCGTGCGCGTCGTCTTTATCAAAAAGCCTATGAAACGGCAAGTGATGTGGGCGATATTGTCATTCAAGCAATGGCTATCGGTAATGAAGGGTTAACGCTCATCACGCTTGAACAATATGACAAAGCGTTGGACGCGTTGATACAGGGGAAAGACCTGTGCATGGAGTGGGAAGGCGCGGCAGAACGTCGTGATAGCGCGTTGTGTGAGTTTTATCAGGGATTAGCCACAACTTATATGGCGAAAAATCAGTTAACCGATGCGTGGGATATGGCATTGAACGCGCTCGAACTGGCACAAAAGACCGATCAACCGCTGGATTATGGCTTTGCGAATCGCATCATCGGCGAGGTAGTCACCAAGATGGGCACTGTACCGCATGATGATTTCTCGTCTGATCCTGATTATTACTTCCGTCATGCTCTCTCTGCATTCCGTGATCTGAATGCGGAGGCAGAACTTGCCCGTACTATGTTCGCACAGGCGCGTAGCCTTGCCTCACGCGGTCGCCGGACAACCGCCGCGCGCAAACTGCAACAGGTCATGATTATCTTTACCCAACTCGGCATGTTGGATGACGCCGCCCGCGCCGCAGAAGCACAACTTGCCGTGATCTAAAATAACGGTTCACAATTGATACAGAATCTGCACGGTCTGCTCATTTTGGGTAGACCGTTTTTTCGTCTAAAAAGTTGTGCCTCTTGCATTTTCGTAATATAGTCAATGTGGGTACAATCAACGCATCTTTTCAGGATAGGGAACGAAAAATGAAAAAATATAGTTTGAGCTTGATATTGGTTTTTGTGATGATGGCATTATCACTCGCCGCAGTCTCCGCACAGGATGATGAAGAATCACAGGATGAGGCGGAAAGCACCCCGGTTGTTGCTTGTGTTGGTGCCCCCGCGCCACGCCTGAGTGTCGGGGATATGGGTGAAGTCGCACAGACATACAGCAGTATACGTGCGGGTGTAGGGAGTCCAATCGTATTACGTGTGATGTATAGTGCAAATGGCGATCAATTTGAAGTGCTCAGTGAACCGTCATGTAACGGTCCGCACTACTGGTATGAGGTGGACTTTAACGGCTTAACAGGGTGGGTTACAAACGGGCAAGGCGCAACTTATTGGATTCAGCCTGTGTCGGCTGAAATGGCAGATACCGACATGGCATCCGATGATGAAGCAACTACCGAAGAAACCGATACCACTGATGAGACTGCGACTGATGACATAACACAATCCGGTGATAGTGATTCCACCGACGACACCGCTGATAGCGATGACATGGATGATACCGATACCGCGTCTGACGAGGACATGACCGATGAATCCGGCGGACTCACCACGCCTGTGGCTGTAGAAGTATGCACCGGCGCACCGCTGGCACGGTTAGCGATTGGGGCGACTGGTACTGTCGCACAGACCTACAGCACCCTACGGGATAGCATTGGTAGCTCGGTTGTGCTGGATGTGATGTATAGCGCAGATGGTGATGAATTTGAGGTAGTAGATGGTCCGGTATGTGCAGGACCACATTACTGGTATCAGGTGACTCATGACGGACAGACCGGCTGGGTTACCGAAGGTACAGGCGCGACTTATTGGCTGGTACCGACTTCTAATTAGGAAGTTCTCAGAAACACCGTAAAATAATAATCAACCCGCCACGAGTTGGCGGGTTTTTGTTATAAATAGCGCGGTGGTATTAGCTCCCGCAGGTTGACGTATTCGGGGTAGAGCTGGAACGTGAGCGCAGGGTTGCGATAGTCTCGAAGGTTTCACTATCACGCACAGCCAACAAGGTAACTGAATCGCCCGGTACAGTGTTCACGACAAGATAGGCAACCAGTTCATCCATGTTACGGACAAAGTTGCCATCCACCGCCACAATAATATCCCCGCCCACACAGACATCAAACCCGCGCACATTCGTAAACCGTGTGCCACCACGCAGAACGGCTTCGTCGGCAGGAGAACCGGGTGTGACATCGCTCAACAGTACACCGGCGGCAACCGGTAAATCTAACGGTTCAACGAGATCTGGTACATCGAAGACTGAACTTGACGATATGCCGATCCATGAATAATCGACCTCACCACGCGCAATAAGTTCTGGCACTACGCGGTTCACGGTGTTCGACGGCACCGCGAAACCCACACCCTCAAATGCGCCGGAACCGGTACGGATGGCGGTATTCACACCGATCACTTCGCCACGCGAATCGAGCAGAGGACCACCGCTATTGCCGGGGTTGATCTGTGTATCCACCTGTATGATGGACGGGTTGTTATAGCCAGGGATCGCCCCTGCGTCGATGAGTTCTGCGGAGGGCAATTGACGACCCAACCCGCTCACGATACCTACGGTCATGGAACTACTCAAGCCAAAGGGATTGCCAATCGCAATTGCCCGTTGACCAACACGCACAGTGGATGAATCCGCTAATGATAGGGGCACCAGATCTTCTGGCAGAGAGTCCACACTAATAACGGCGATGTCGCTGCACACATC
>DAOTXB010000194.1:0-6678 GCA_034435575.1 Anaerolineae bacterium | reverse complement strand
GTGAGGGAGGCGGCGACACCCTCATAGTGCTTATGGATGCGCTGGAAGATGAACATCAGTGTAGGAATAGCTACTATAACAATCCACGCACCTTCGATGAACTTGGTCACGATCAAGATCAGCATGACGATGAATGTACAACATGCGCCGAAGCCGTTCAGGAAGATTTTGGCATACCACTCGCGCGTTGCCCTGAATCCATCTTTGTTACGTTCTTTAAGCCAGTGAATCACCATGCCGGATTGTGACAGAGTAAAGCTAACGAACACGCCGACAGCGTACAGCGGCAGCAAATTATGCTCACGGGCATTGAAGATCACAATGAGAATGCTTGCCATCGCCATCAGCGCGATGATGCCGTTGCTAAACACCAGGCGATCTCCGAGATTAGTCAACTGGCGTGGCAAATATCGGTCGTGGGCGATCAACGATGCCAAGCGCGGGAAGTCGGCAAAAGCAGTATTCGCTGCTAACGATAGGATGAGCAGCGTTGCCAGTTGCAGATAATAGAATAGTATTGTCCCATCACCGAATACGGCTGCACTCATCTGTGAGATGACCGTGCGTTCTCCACCCAGTTCGACAATATGGAAGTTATTGGCAAGAAAAGTGATACCCACAAACATTGTACACAGAAGTATCACCATAATGATGAGGGTCTGCCCGGCGTTGCGGCTTTCCGGCGGTTTGAAGGCTGGAATACCGTTGGAGATGGCTTCAACGCCGGTTAGTGCGGTACACCCTGCCGCAAAGGCACGCAGGATCAAGAAGAAACTGAGACCACTAATTGCGCTACTGGTCTCACCAATAACCTCCATCTCTTCGATACCAACCGGGACATTTCCCGTCACCACGCGCACAAAGCCGACCACAATCATCAGCAACACGCCACCTACAAATGCATAGGTTGGTATCGCGAAGAATGTGCCACTCTCCTTAACGCCACGCAGGTTCATCACCGTGATAAAAACGACGATTACCAACGCCATCTGAACACGATACGGTGACATTTCTGGGAAAGCTGATGTAATTGCGGCAACGCCAGCAGAAATGCTCACCGCGACGGTTAGCGTGTAATCGATGAGCAACGAAGCAGCAGCCACCAGTCCCGGTATGATACCCAGGTTATCCTTTGAAACGATGTAAGCACCACCACCATTTGGATAAGCATGAATTGTTTGAAAATATGAGAATGAGACAATCAGCAACAACCCAGCGATACCGAGCGCAATGGGCCACGAATTGCTTAACGCGCGTGCACCTGCCGCGACCAGAATCAGTAAGATCGCTTCAGTCGCGTAAGCACTAGAAGAAAGCGCATCAGATGAAAAGACTGCCAGAGCCTTGAGTTTGCTTAACCGTTGATGAATCGCCTGATCGGTTGCTAGAGGCTTACCGATCAGGACATGACGCATGTTAATCACATGGAACTCCATTCGACAGCGATTACTCTACTTCACTGTAACGCTCAGATGTTGCATGCGATCTATTTTGATGTTACCAATCCGAAACAGGTCGTTTCCTGTTGGTTACGTTGAACTACATAGTGGTCTGACTATTGAACTGGGCAATGACCT
Source organism: Anaerolineae bacterium (assembly GCA_034435575.1). Classification (GTDB taxonomy): domain Bacteria; phylum Chloroflexota; class Anaerolineae; order Aggregatilineales; family Phototrophicaceae; genus JAVJSU01. Next base: position 5,101 of record DAOTXB010000194.1, on the reverse strand, counting down.
CGTCGTGTGCTTCAGGATAGACATAAGCGACAATGATATCTCCCGGCTCGATGTTGGTATACCCTTGCGGGATGATGACGTGCCCCTTACGGCGAATTGAGACAATGTGGCAGGTATCGGAACAGGGAAAGTCGATGAGTGAATGACCCACCATCGGCGCGGCAGGGTCAACCACGATCTCCATAAATTCATTCTCTTCGACATCGCGCAGATCGAAGTGTTTAGCTTGGTGCTGTTCAATCGACTTGCGCGTCAACCCGACTTCATAAGCGCGGAGAATATCGGCACGACGTACCATCCCCAGATATTCGTTATCATCTTCCGCGGAAACTACCGGCAAGCGCCCAATATTGTAGATATTCATACGACGAAGTGCCAGATAGATCGGGTCGTGTGGAAACACGGTGATGAGGTGTTCATCTGTACCGACTTCATCGGCGGTTAAGTTGTCAAACATCATCTCTTGAAATACCTTTTCGAGGTCGGTCAGGGTGATGATTCCCGTGAGCTGGTTAGCTTCGTTCACAATTGCAAAACCATGATGATGCGACAAGTTGAAGTGCGGTAGCAGATCCTTCATCGTGGCTTTAGCGCTCACAGTGGGATAATCCTTCGTCATGACCTCACTGACCTGAACCCCTTGTAGGAGATCGACATCGTGACCGCGCTCTAGCTGAATACCACGCAATACCAGCTTTCTTGTGTAAATCGTATCGGGGTGTAGCAAGTCGGCGATCAAGGTACTGATGATAACCGTCATCAATAGGGGTAAGATCAAGCGATAGTCGTTTGACATCTCTAAAACAATCATAATCGCCGTGATTGGTGCCCGTGCCGAGCCAGCAAACATCGCCGCCATACCAACCAGCGCAAAAGCGCCCGGTTCTGTGACAATTTCGGGAAATGCCTGTGCGCCCATCTGCCCGAAGATGCCACCTACCATCGCGCCCATAAACAAAGCCGGTGCAAAAACACCACCTGAATTGCCTGAGCCAAGTGTAAATGTAGTGGCGACTAGCTTCATCGCGAGAAATGCTAACATGGTACCAATGGTTAATGACATTTCTTCGGTAATAGTCTCACCGATAAATTCCAGGCCTGGCCCGAGGACTTCAGGTTCCCAGAAACCAATCAACGCAGTCATTCCCATTCCGATGCTGGTCTTGGCTGCTAGCGGGATTTCCCACCCATCGAAGAAATGCTCCGCCCCATACAGCACGCGAATGAAGAGGATGGCTGCAAGGGCGCAGGTAATGCCTAACAACAGATAGATGGGCAGTTCCATCGGGCTGTTAAGTCCGTAGGCAGGCACGATAAACGCGGGGTTTTCTCCAAGCAACGTCCTGGAGACCACATTGGCAGAAACCGAGGCAATGACGACAATGCCGAGGTAGCGGTTAGTGAACCGCCCCAGAATTACTTCAAGCGCGAATAGCGTGCCCGCAATTGGTGCATTAAATGTCGCTGCGATGCCAGCGGCGGCACCACTAGCAACTAGCATCCCAACCTGTTCATCCGATAATTTAGCCCATTGCCCTGCCGTAGAACCTAATGTAGACCCAACTTGGACAATCGGACCTTCGCGTCCAGCAGAGCCACCCCCACCAATAGTAATGGCAGAGGCAATGATCTTGGCGATGGCAACACGGGGGCGGATGCGTCCACGCTTGAGGGCGATAGCTTCCATGACTTCAGGGACACCGTGACCCTTCGCTTCGAGGGCAAACCGGCTGATGATAATCCCGGTTATGAAGCCAGCACCAACCATGATTCCCAGACTACCGACCAAACCCCACTGATCGCGCATACTTTGAGCGAAATCGCTAATTTCGCCGAGTAACACAATAAAAATGTACGCGCCGAAGCCGGTAATCAGACCGACAATAATAGACAGAAGCAGCGGAATGGTATCCTCAGCTAGTGGTGAATTATTCAGTTTCTTCTTGAGCCACAGCCTCCACGCTGTCCGTGATGATAATGGTTGAAAAGATGCGAGTGATCTGTTAGGTTGCATGTGGTTCTTTCTCATAATTTTTGATGAATCCTGATAGGCTCACACTAGCTCAATCGGAAGGCACAGAATCACAATTGTACCGCTACCAAGTGTGCTATTAATCATAATTTTACCTTTGTGACGCTCGATGATACGCCTTACTAGCGCCATCCCGATGCCACTACCGGAGATGCCCTTGACCTGTTCAGATCGGTACAATTCGTCCATCACGTAAGGTAGGTCATCTGATGCAATGCCGGGACCTGTATCGCTAATGGCGACTTGAAGATAATTTTCATCTCTCCGAGCAGTTAGGCGGATGCTATCACCATCATTTGTATACTTGACGGCATTGGTAAGAATATTGTGTATTGCCAGCAGTAGTAGATCATAATCCCCAACGATTGCGGGCAATTCGTCTGGCATGTCAATATTGATGCGACGTTGTTTTGTTTGCTCTTGATCGGATAGCATCAGGAAGGCATCGTTTAGTAGTATCGTTGGGTCAACAGGGAGCCGTTCGATCTCATGTTGTTCCATATCACCGATGCGACGAAGATCTGCTACTAACCGGGTGAGGCGCACGATCTGCTCGCTGATAGCGTAGCGAATATGGTTACGGTTATTTGGATCTTGTTCTTCAGAGAGATTATCCAAGGCGGTTTGAATACCCATCAACGGGTTCTTGATCTCATGATCCAGACGACGCAGAAAGCGGGTGCGTTCTTCCGCAAAGGTAGCACGTAATTTTTGCTCAGTGTCTAGTTGGATACGGCGAATGCCTTCACGCGATAGCAGGATAAATGAGATCAACGCGGTTGCCATCAAACTAGAAAACAGAATGAAGGTATCGATGTCGTGGATGGAAAAATGAAATTCAATGAGCTGAAATTCAGCCAAGATTAAGACTAATACCAGCCCAATCGCCGTTGGAGACAGTGCCCACAGCCAGAATGTTCGATTACTGTGAAGTCTAATCACCACGCCTGACCTCACCCAGAAAACGGTATCCTTGACCTGGCACAGTTTCGATGTAGCGTGGATCATTTGGATTGTCGCCAAATACCCGCCGAAGTTCCGCGACACGGGTATCGACAGCGCGTGTCCCAACGGTGTAATCCCATCCCCAGACCACATCGAGCAAACGATCCCGTTGCACCACTTCATCAGGATGGGTCATCAGGTATTCAAGCAGGGTAACGGCTTTTGGTGTTAATGTGATTTCCTTATTTTCAAAAAATACTCGTCGTGCTGTGCGATCTAGTGTGATCATGTCACTGCTTAAGCGGGAGGCGGTCGTTAGCGGTTGGGTGTTATGCTTTGCCCGACGCAAAACCGTGTGGATTCGAGCGATGAGTTCATGGGTGTTGAAGGGTTTGTTCAAATAATCATCTGCACCTTCTTCCAGTGCTAATGCACGCTCATCCGCATCCCCGACCTGTGTAAGCAGGATAACCGGAGTCCAATTATCTCGTTCGCGCAGTCTACGTAAGACTTCACGCCCGTTCATATGTGGCAGCATCACATCCAGTACGATTACATCCGGTACAGCAGATGCCATCTGTTTCAATGCATCTCCACCATCAGTAGCCTGACTAACGTTGAACCCGTTCCGTTCCAGCAACGAGCCGAGATTGTCGCGGATGATTGCTTCGTCATCAACCAGCAATACATGAATTTTCTCCGTCATATCAATCACGTCACCCGTGTCTATGTTTATCATGTATTGTAGCATTTCTAACCTGAGATTGTCGCGGGTTTTAGTCAAGAATTTTAATTTTAGGTGTTGATTATACGCTCGACGGTTTTAACAACATCAGGATGTGGATCTTTTAAGGCATGTTGAAGTGCCTCTCGTGCGGATTCCCCACCAATTGCCTTTAATCCGTAAACAGCGGGTATGCGTACCCACGCGCTATCATCGTTCTGTAATGCACGGATAAGAATATCTACAGTTTCAGGGGTACCAATGTCGCACACAGCTTCAATCGCGCTTTCGCGGGCGTTCAAACTGCCATTTTGAAGGATGTCATCCAGTCCATCAAGTGCTTGATTACCGTAGGTCGCAATCTTTTTAGCGACTGCTTCCCGAATATCAAACACAGGATCATTGAGCATCGACAAAAGGTGTTCTAAAGTATATGGATGATTGTCTGCTTTGATCACTGCAACCGCCGCAAGGCGAGTTTGCCATTCTGAGCGATTCAATGCATCAAAGACCGACTCAACGGATTCAAATGTGGTTGTCGCTTTTGGGCGGATCTCTTTCGGTGTTTCAGAATGTTTTTGTCGATTCATCACCCAGCTCGCAACCACTGCGACGACAAAACCAATATATAATAATGCGCGCAACAGTACCATTTTTCTCTCCTATCATGCTGAGTCTATCATTTAGCATAGCGCACGCATGTTACGCATCGAACAAAGGGGTGTAACCAACTCGCTACAATTCGTAACCATTTCGGGACGAATATTGTGGCGTTGTACGCTCTGGTGCAAGAGGGGGCGCACATGGTTTTGCACTCTGGGCAAGCGCATATGCTGGTCGTTATGCATATGGCACATTAGCGTCAGCATCTGCTCTGGCAACATTTGCCAAAGTTGGGTCTGCGGCAACCGTTTGGACAGCTGGCTACTTCTCATATAATGTTGCGTTTGATAATACAGCTCAAAATACTGGCGGAGGGCGATTATTAGGCTTTGCTGGAGATTTTCTTGGATACAATCAAGTTAGAAACGCATTAGATGAATTTCATTCGGCGACAACACTTCAAAGCAGGTTAGGTCACTTTACTAGTGGTGTGGCTCATGCGTCGCTTGGGATAAATTTTGCACAAACTGCATTACAGTTTTTCTCCAACGTGACAAGGCATTCAATTAACCAATTTAGAGGTGTAAGTATACAAGAAAGCATTCAAAATGTAGCAACACGAATGTCGTTTGGGCGTGACTCAGTGATTCCTCGAATTAAGTTTACTCAAACTCTGTTACCAAGTCATTTTATGGGCTATGTGGCTTTGTTGAATGAATAAGGTCAATAAGCATAGCTATTCTATGACCGCCTGACATTAGGTGACACGATAGCTGTTTGGCATCCCCAGTCGTGTC
>DAOTXB010000193.1:0-14758 GCA_034435575.1 Anaerolineae bacterium | reverse complement strand
ATTATGCGAGACTAAAAAGATGTCACCGTCTTCGTCAATCATCACTTTGCTGATGCCACAATTGTAAATCATCATCCGTACCCAGCTATCAATGTGCATATCCATGGTACGGGCGACCATGTAGCGGATAACATTGCCATGACAGACGAGCAAATCATGCACATCGTCTTTGCCCTCCGGTGGGATGAAAAAGCGCGAAAAAGCGTTAGCGAGTTGCGCCTCACACCGTTGGGCAGAATCAATCGTGAGATCCGGTACGACTGCCTTGAGTGCACCGTCCATGCCCGGCGGAATGGATGGGATGCATTCACGCAGTAGATCCGTCGGCATGAGGGGGACATCAGGATGAAATTCAGCGATTGCATGGGCGGTTTGCTGTGCACGGAGCATGGTGCTGTGGTAAATGTGATGTACCGTGAGCGATTTTAGAGCATCGGCGGTGGCGCGTGCTTGCGCTTCACCATCTGGCGTAAGTGATCCCTGATCGTGTAGTTTGACGAAGTATTGCCCGTGTCGGACAAAGTGTAGATAACGATACGCCATAATGAGCTATCCTGTAACCATGAGCGGATACGTCTCAAATGCGTACCCGTATACCCCATTGTAAACCAAGCTGGACATCCACAACATAAACATCCGGTTTAATCTGGCGATATGTATACATCTGACGTGAGGGTGATTGTATATGATCGCTTGTATAGCTTCGTATTATACCTATGCGTCGTTGTAAATTACGGGCATTTGTCCCTTCCACCTGTGCCATGTGTCATCATCGGTGATTAAGTCAGCCATAAAGTGTCCGACATTAATCCGGCTGGTCTTACCCGGGTTAAATAACGCGCTTCTGGTCGGTGAGGTGTGTGCTGTATACGCTGTCACAGCTTCTTCATTAGTCAAGCTATCGGGACGAACCACTGTCCACTCAATCACGTGGTCATTTTGACCGATGTCGACACGTAAATAATCTGCCGCCTGCTCATTATCCACATGGGGTGGTAACAATAATCGTATCGCCCCGAGCGCCCACTTTTCGGCAAATGAAATTGACTCGGCAAGATCACGGTTGCTATTGCCAGTCGTGTTCATAAGCACAAACTTGACGGTTTGATCGGGATTGCTAGCGTGAATCGCATGGCATAGCCTGCGAGTAGCCTCTGTTACCAGCTTACGCGGATGCCCGAACAACCCCCGAAAACTCATGTTATGCCCGAGGCATGACGCTACCGCATCACATCCATCAACATGCTGAATGAGCGCATCTGTATCGAGGTCTAAAATGGATGCCTGAATTATGGAGATGTTGTGATGATTTCTGATTTCTTCAGGTAGGCTATCCGGTGAGCGTACAATGACCCTGACCCCTATATCACGATCCAGCAAGTGCTTCACCAATAAACGTCCGGTAGCACCGGTTGCGCCGACGACGAGTGTCCTCATCTTTTATTCCCCCTATTATGATGTGCTTATAAAATTGTAGTTGTGAGACTTTAACCCTATACAATCATTTACGTAGCCCACCGTAAAAAGTTGCTAGCGATCTAGGGTAATGTCGACAGCCAATCTGTGATGATCTGTTGGGTGCGTGTGGGCGCAGATTGTGGGAACAGGTGCCCGTGCCCGTCAATCTCCGTATAGGTCATTTCAGGGATGATGCGACGCATTCGCTGTGCCGCCGAAGGCAAAAATGTATCACTCGTCCCACCCCGAATGACGAGTAAGGGTAGATCGTGCGGAAAATCGTGAAGATCGTTCCAGGTTTTGGTGTACAACGTCTTGAAGATATACGCCTCCCATTCGCGTGACCATGCGAGTGTCACCTTGCCATCGGCAGTAGGTTTCATGCTATCTGCATACGCACGAACCGCGGCATCGTCCCAATCCGCGAACAGGCGCTTAGTTTTGAACTTTTCATAAGCGGCATCATGGCTCTCAAAAATATGTTGTCGCTTCATCGCCCGTTGCGCCAGTGGATTCCCGCGCTCACCGCCAAAGAATTGCACTGCTTTCATCACCCACATGCCGATTGCGGGCAAAATGGTGGGGTCGAGCAAAATCAGCGCTTTGGTGCGACTGCGCGCCGCACTCATTGATGCCAGTAAAGATGCGATTCCGCCGAACGAATGCCCGATCAAAACGGTGTCCGTCAGGTGATGCTCTCGCAGACCGTTGATGAGATCATCAGCGATTAAATCACGCCAGTTTAACCGTCGTGCGGGGGGCGGATTCCCCCATAGTGGGCGTGGCAACAAGCACACCACGCGATGATGTGCGGTTAAGGGTTCAGCGAAAGGCGCATAGGTCTGTGGTGGAAAACCATTCGCGATGGCGATATTGATAACGGGACCATTCCCGCCAAAATCATGGATCGGTTGCATGTCTTGATGCCCTTTCAGACAACCGTAAAATTAAACATACCGTGCATTGTACAGCGATTTTGTGTGTATGAGATGAGGGGTATGACACAACGTAAGGCATAAAAAAGCGGATGACCTATGATCGATCATCCGCCGAGTGTAATTTGCTTATGTGACTGGCTTATCCTAACGGATCAACCGTTACCGTTGGTTGGACAGGCTGAACCTCTATGTCACCAGTTTGACCTGACCCTTGCGCCGGTAAGGTATCGAACGGTATCGGTGTGAAGCCTGTATTCGGTACGCTTTGGGTTGGGAGTGGTTCCGGCGTGGCGGTTGGTGTCGGGTTGTTGACCGTCACCGGTTGCGCCGTGCGATACAGGAAGCCCCCACTATTTGAGAACACCGCTAAGCGCACGATATATTGTCCATTGGGCACCTGTGTGCTATCCCATGTTCCCAGGACAGACCCGGCGGCGGGCTGTTGTTGTTGATAAGGACCATCAATCAGGAAGAATTGGGTTGGTGTGTTCACGTTCGCATATTCCAGTTGATAACGGTTGAAACCATCTGCGCTGACCTGCCCCGTAACCTGTGTCACGCCCTGTATCGTCTGTCCGCCGTTGGGTGAACTGATACGCGCTACTGGAATGGTCGTGCTTAGGTCACAGGCGACGAGTGGCGCGGCGGCTACTGGCACGCTCAAGCCAATCCGCGCGGCGTAATTATTACCTGCGGCGGTGTTATTCATCCATTCGATGGCGGCACCATCGGTGACATTGACGAATGTGCCTACGATCTGGTTATCCGGGCAATTGTTATTGGCGAGTAACCCCGACCATGAGTCAATAGCAACGGTTGTCGCCACGCCCTGTTCACCGGGAGGCGGTGGCTGTGCGGCGAGATAGAACTCGTTGCGTAATGAGGGACAATTGGCATATGGCAGTGTGCCTGTATCCGCACAGACTTGCCCACTGACCGCATTCGTCGGCGGGGTGAAGGCACGCGGTGATGTGCCCTGAATGGCGTTACGCATCACTTCGTTCCAGACCGGAGCGGCGGCGGTACTTCCCTGTAAGTTCAGGATTTGTCCGTCGTCGTGCCGTCCCATCCAAACACCTACCGCAATATTACTGGTATAGCCGACTGTCCACAGGTCGCGGTTACTATCACTGGTACCGGACTTTGCGCCAACGTAACCGCTCCCGTTATTGGGCAAACTGGGAATGGTAAGCGCAGAATTTTGTCCGAATTGAGGTGAACGTGCTAGATCATCACTCAAAATGCTGTTCATTAAAAAGGCGAGTGATTCGTTGAGCACACGTTGATTGTCCAGATTGACGGGCAAAGGCACGTCGTTACCATTGACATCCACAATGCTACGAATGGTTGTCAGGCTAACCGTTGAACCGGCATTTGGCACGAACTGACAGCGTATCCCACCATTGGCAAATGCGCCGTAGGCAATCATAAGATCATACAGGCGTACCTCTGTGGTACCGATGCCCGTTGTCAGGTTGAAATCTGCCTCCGGTTGGAAGCGTAAACCCATCGCCTGTGCTGTATTGATAAAGGCATCCGTACCAATGAAATCATAGGTCTTAATCGCCGGAACGTTATAGCTATTCTGGAGCGCGGCACGCACCGATGTTGGACCACGATAGGCGTTGTCAAAGTTGGTCGGTGTGTAACCATCGGCATAAACGGTGGGTACGTCCCATGTGATCGTCGCCGGGGTGTAATATTCGTCCTGTTCAAGTGCGCCGTTGCCATTGCGGTCTACACCACGCATGGCGGCGGTATACACAATCGGCTTGATGGTTGAAGCCGGTTGCTGGAAGGTGAGGGCATTATTGACCTGTCCGGCGATTTCGTCATTATTGAAATCTGGACTACCGATCAACGCTAGAATCTCGCACGTTTGTGGATTAGTCACCATGACCGACCCGGTGTTGACTCCGTTCGGGCTGAGGCGTTGCACTTGATTTTCCAATGCAACCTGTGCCGCATCTTGAATACTTGCATTTAAGGTCGTGGTTACGGTGTAACCGTTGGAATAAATCTCGTTGGTGCCGAAGTAATTTTCTAACTGTGCTTGCACGATCTGAACAAAATGGGGATATTGCACACCGAAGGCACGCGGTTCATAATCCGCCCCTTCGACCAGTGCGATCATCACCGCCATTTGTTCCCCGTTCGGGTCAATATCTGCCTGTGTCACACAATAGGGCTGGGCAGTGTAGGGCGCGTGTTGGAATTGGATACAGGGGGCATCTGCCATGCGTTGTAACACCGCGCGCATATTCTGAAGCGCGAGGTTACGGTCAGACACAGGGTCATTTTCCGCTGGTGCCGGGACAATACCCGCGAGGAACGCCGCCTGTGCGAGGTTTAAATCTTCCGCACCGATGTCAAAATAGAACCGTGCGGCGGCTTCTACGCCATAAGTCTGATTGCCGAAGTTGATCTCGTTCAAATACAGCTCAAGGATGTCACTTTTGCTATAGGCTTGTGACAGTTCTGCGGCGACGATGACCTCGTTCACTTTACGATCTGCGCTGACCTCGCTTGTATCAAGCACAAGGTTTCGCGCCACCTGTTGGGTAATGGTGCTTGCGCCGGATGTAATCTCGCCGGAGCCTAAATTCTGTAAGAATGCCCGCACAATCGAGAAGAAATCCCATCCCGGATTTTGATAAAACGACGGGTCTTCCATCGCTAGAATCGCGTAGATCATCTCCGGCGAAATCTGCTCGATGGGCACAACACGGCGATCATCACCATCACGCCCTAAAGATCCGATCTCGCTCCCATTGGCATCAAGGATGGTCACGGTCTGGAATTCTGGCTCATAATTTTCGAGCGCGGCAATATCTGTGGTGTATTCGTCGGAGATGCCGTTATACCACAGCAACGCCATTGCGATGACCCCTGCGCCGATCAAAAGCGCGATCACCGCTATCGCCACCAAGCCGAAAATGGCAATTCGCATGCTCGATTGGCGTTCTTCTTCGCGTCGGGCGACAAATTCTTCTCCGGCTTCGTCGGCACGGCTAATGTCGGGCGGTGCAGTCGGGTCTGTGCGGGGTTGGCTACGGTCAAGGTTTGTGGCGGCGGAGGGTATCGTCCCGTCAAATGCGCCACTGCGTACGGTTTGTGGTGGTTCGTAAACCTGCGTTTCTTGTGCAAGGTCATTGTTGTTCGGGTCATAAGTATCGGTGTAGCGCGGATCAATCGTATCTGCGAAAGCGGCGGGACCGGCGACAGTGGCATAGGGATCATTGACCGGTACCTGTTGCGGGTTCAAGTCATCGCCCGTGCCCAACCCGCGATAAAGCGAATCACTCTTTTGTTGTGGTGGTTGTTGGCGTTCTGGCGGTGTGTATTCCTGTGGTGGGGAATATTCGCCACTGGCAACACTGGTTACGCCAGAATCAGCGGGTGGTTGCGGATCAGTCAAATAATCCAGACCACCGAAGGGGTTGCTCTGTCCGGTTGCCTGGTTATAGTCGCGTTCTTTAGCGAGTACAGACGGGATACCTTCTACCCAACTATCACCTTCAGAACGATACCATTTGTCGGATTCTACACCCATCATCCACCAGATTTGATCGTCGTCGAGGATCATCAACTGGCGTAATTGGTTCAAATAATCATCATTGCTGATCGTGCCGTTGTCTCGCATGCGTCGCAGAGAATCAACCTGATTTTCGACCTCATGGAAACGGCGGGCAAGCTCCATCTCGCGTGCATTTAATGGATTGGCAGGTGGTGGTGGCGGTAGGGGCGGACTGCTTACATCCGGTGCGCTACCTGTGCCCCCCTGCAACGCTTCAATTTGACGACGTGCGACCTCTGCCGGGTCAAGTTCACCCGTAGCATCAAGGCTGGCTGTGTCATCGGTGGATACTTCATCGTCCAGTTCAGTATCGAAATCAATATTAGGTACTGCGTCGCCCCCCTGCAATGCCGCAATCTGGCGACGGGCAACTTCCGCAGGGTCAAGTTCTTCATCAACGGGATCGCTAGTACCCACGCTCTGGTCATCTGCTTGTGCGTCTTGCTCTTGCATCAACGCGGCGACACGTTGCGCGGCAAGTTCGGCTGGCGACAATTCCGCATCAGACAATTCTTCTGTTTCGCCAGTTGTCTCATCATCAATCGCCATCGACTCTAGAGCGCTGGTGATCGGGTCAGAATCAAGGTCTTGAATAACGTCGTCAAGCGCCACTTCATCCGTAAGGCTTAACGCGGCGAGCATTTCGCCACTCTGGAAGTTATCGCTACTCTCATCATGCTCAATTAAGTAGATCAGGTCTTCCGGCGCGAGTGGGCGGTCTTGCTCTTCGCTGGCACCATTGTCATCTATCGTGACCGATGACGCGGACTCAAACAACAAATCTTCCGGTGCTGAGATTTTAGACGCATCATCCGATGGTGCATCTTCATCATCATCCACCGTTGTGGCCACTGCACCTTCTTGGTCTAACCGTGCATCTTCCGGTGTATAGATTTCAGTTTCATCGTCTGGACTGAAAATTGTGTCATTGGGGTCAGGTAAATGCCAATTGCCCGTATCATCGGGCGCATCTTCAAGTTCTTTGGGTAATGTTGGCACGCGCCAACCAACCGTTTTGGGCTTTTCCGGTTCTTGCCAACTACTACGTGACTCCGGCGTTTCCCAGCCCGCGTTTGGTGGTGCATCCCCACTGTGCATATCGTTGTTCGGTGGACGATCCGACATGAAAGCTCGCCTTCGTGGAATATACTTATTTATAACAAAATCACAACACATATTATACAACAAAGGTGTGTACAGTACGAAAACCCACTGACGCAGGTCAACGGGAATAGTTTATCGTCTGATAGGATGCGAAAAAACTGTGCTTTAGCGCTTACAGAAAATTGCCTAGGGGGTCATTCCCTTCGCCGGCGGAATCACTGCGCGTTTCGTTGGATCGATTGCCGGATACTTCCCCGGATTCCGCGAGGGCATCGTGCTGTGGGGCTTCAGGTTTTTTTGGTGGTGGTGTAGGTGGGGGAACATCTTTTGCAATGGATAATTTACTTTTGCTATCACGATCTTTATCACTCGGCATAGCGGGCGATTCGGATGAATGATAGCTGTTGCGATCAATAATCAGCGTGTCTTCGTTCAGATAATCAAAATCTTCTTCAGACATAGGATTTTCTGCGGCAACTTTGCTCATATCCTGAGTGTCGCCGGAGGTGTCGCGCTCCACTTTAATTACCACTGTGCTGACATTATCACGACCGCCACGATTATTTGCCATTTCGATTAACTTCTGGCTAGCTTCGTTCGGGTTTTCTGATGCTAGCACGATCTGAGCGATTTCGTCTGGCTTTAAGTGCAAAGTCAACCCATCGGAGCAGAGTACCATGCGGTCACCAACGCGCAATTTCTCATAATAAATGTCGATCTCGACATCAGTGGCTTGCCCGAGGGCACGATAGAGCACATTTCTCATGGGATGTTCTTCGGCTTCTTCTTCGGTGATGTGACCGGCAGTGACCAGCGCTTGCACAAAACTATGATCGGAGGTGATCTGGACAATCTCGCCACTATCGCCATCCACCAGATAGGCGCGACTATCACCAACATGCCCGAGGATAACATGGGTATGACGAATAAATGCCATGGTGACCGTTGTCCCCATCCCCTTAAGCTCAGGATGTTTTTGAGCTTCTAGCACGATGTTATCGTTGGCTTCTCCAATGGATTCCCGCATGCGCGAGGCAAGGGTTTCTTCATCCATTTTTTTGTAGCCATTCGGGAATTCCGAGTCATGGTGGATAAGATCTGAAGAGATTGTTTCCACGGCAATACGACTGGCTTCTTCGCCAGCAACCGCACCGCCCATGCCATCAGCGACAATCGCCACGACCATCTGCTCTTTTGAGACAAAATGGACACGATCTTCATTATTATCGCGTACTTTACCTGTATCTGATCGGGCACTGACCCGAAGCCGGACTTTGTGACCTGGGCTAAACATAGCCGGTCTCCTCACAACACTGATCTAACTTATTCTACTGCACGTACATCCCGACGCAAGCGAATCACAACTTTATGAAGAGGTTGTTACATTTTTGCTACTCAACACCGCCGGTTTGCTGATGACCACGCGGGTATTGAAGTGGCTGTGATTTTTAAACTTGTGATTGCATTTACAGAGCAATTATAAACCAAATACATGAATAAAATCATAACTTTTCTGTAAATAGACAGGCTTGCTTGTTTATCGTTAATTTTAATAATAGAGTTAGGATTTATGCACTTGCTCTTTTACATAGTCACAGTGTACACCCTATAGAATATTTTGGGTAACGGCATTTGGTTAGAAAAAATTGTATTTATAGGACTTTCGCCTGCTGTAGGGAGGCATCTAAGTATGCCTCCGGTTTCACCTGCGGACGGATACACCGATCCGTCCCTACAGTTTGAACGTCGTTGGGAAAGACCGACACATAATCCCATTACAATATATGTTAGAAGCGAAAGCCCTAATTTATTCCTGTTAAATTGTTTGATTACCGTTGGTGATCTGGAGCAGACGCTTTACGCCTTCTGTGAACTATACTATAGTGGATTATTGCTCAATTAACCGTCTCCTCAATAAATCTGATGAAGCCCTTATGACAAGTTTGACTGATTTTTACCATGTTGACAACTTTATAGATACCTTCGCCCTCGGGCATTATGCACGCGTGGTGCAGGCAACCGATTATCGTACCAATACACAGGTTGCCTTTAAGGTTTTACGCCCGGAACACCTCAACGGTACAGAGGAAATCCGCTGGGAGTATCGTGCTTTCCCACATGAAGCAGATTTACTGACAACCCTGGCGGAAAGCCCGCATGTGGTGCAATTATTGGATTGTGGCTATCTGAGCACAGAATCAGAAGTGCCATTTTCCGGCGAGATTGTCTCCTTTGGTACGGATAATGTTGCTTTTCGTGAAGCGATGGAAGACCATGCCGAGCGCAATTGGCGACCTTATCTTGCATTAGAAAATTTGCCCCGGACTGACAATCTCTTTTATTTGATGAAGCCGAGCCAGCAAGCCTCCCGTTGGCGCTTACCGAGCGAAGAAGGGTTGGCGCTAGCATTGCAATTTGGGCAATTACTCAAGCATGCCCATAGTCAGGGCATTGTATATCTCGATCATAAATTAGAGCATGTCTACTGGAACGGATCAAAGTTACAGGTCATCGACTTTAACAGCTCCAAAAAACTGGAAACGCGCACCGGTGAAGATCAACAATTTCGCATGGATATTCATAACCTGTGTGTGGGGATTTTGTATTCGATCTTCACCGGATTATCGCCCCAAAAGACGACGTTGCGCCCACAACCGAGCGACATGAGTCAGGTCGAGACACGGTATCAGGATGTGCGCTCGCTCGATTTTGGTGTGGAGCCGGGGTTGAGTGTGGCGCTACAGGATTTGCTCCAGAAGGGCGCGCAGGTACAGATCGAATCCGCAGACACATTTTTGAGTGAATTGCACGCTGTCGCCGCCTTGCACGGCTGGGACTTCAACGATCAATACACCAGCCCCGCCAGCAGAGAAGCCCGCGATAACATGCGCGCTGGCATTCGAAAATTGCGCGAAGGACAGGACAATGTACGAGAAGCACGGGCGCTGTTCCGCGAAGCCGTGATCCTAGATAACATCACCGCAGATTTAGAGGATGAATTGCGTCGTCTGGTGAAAGCGGCGAATGATATGCTCAACAACCGCGTGATTCCGTAAATTTAGCGCAAATTAGGCAAAGACCAAGACACGGGGAATGTGCCGTGTCTTTTATTTTTGCCCTATCGGCGTAGCTATTATGTCCCCTGACAGCCGGTAATATTCACAACTTGTGGCGTACCACTGTTCAGCTGATAGGTTCCGGTGATGTCATAAGTGCCCACTGCGCCATAATTTGCGCTGACCGAATTGTTTACACCAGTTAGCACACCTGCTAAAGGTACATTATTCGGTGTGGTTGCTAAGTTATAAGACACAGAGGTGGTGCTGTAACCAGATGTAATCCTGATCTGATATTGACCGGGGGTATTGCAATCAACGGTCACAGTTTCAGGAACAGTTGGTGTATTTGTGGGCAATGGGACAGACGTTGGTTGAACGACATTATTTACAGGGGGTGGAGGTGGCGCTCCTGAGCGACAAGTTGGATAGGGAAATCTGAATTCGTACAGGGTGCCGGGTTCTAAGCCCGGGGCGGTAAATTGCAATTGTCCGTCGTTCAGGCGATGGAGCGTATAATTATCCGCTGAACGGGCAATTTCAATATGGCTTCCGTTTGGGTCTGGTTGTGGGATGCTAGACGCAGAGACACTGACCGCAATTTGTCCTTCTCGCGGGTCACCGGAGATGCTATACAACACACGCACACCGGATGAATCACAAAAGACCGCGCCTGTTTGCCATGGTTCGCAATTAATGCGTCCATCACCACAGACATTGGCGGAGACATTATTCGGGTAAAGTGCAACCAAAAAGCCAGCCAACAGTGCCAGTGTAACCAAGACCAACACATGCGCGATTGAAAATTTACTTTTCATACCCTACGCCTCTTTCAGTTAGAAGCCTGATACATTTAAGTGTAAATGTAAGAGAAGGTAAGAGTCAAACTGATATTTGAGCGAAAATCTCCCATATCTTCGGGCGTTTGGCATCAAAAATAACGACGAGAAGCTGATATTAACGTGGATTTTGAGCGAAAATTTACCTTTTTAGCAACATTTTAGGGGTGTTTAACGCCTGCTTTTTTTCATCAAAAATGGCTCGCTATGTGTATGGGTTTTCTAACAAATTACATCATTTTTAGGCGTCACGTTGTGTGATACTCAAGTGCTTCTCATAATCTGCTCATCTTTTTACGGATTATTGATTGTGTGCGTCACGCATGCGCTACATTTCAATGGGTAATCAAGAATAAAATTTAACATACCCGATCACGCATATAGGATTTCTAGATTCTGTATATCTTAATCATCGGAAATATCGATGAATAAATGTTACGTTATTATAGCGGGGTATTGTTGTATACTATGTTCACCTTAAGATAACAGTGCTTGCCCATGAACAACTCTCTCTCATCACTTAACCTACCGTCGAACACCCTGCAAAAATTGCAAGCGATTGCGAAGCAGACAGGTGAACCGGTAGAGACGGTTTTAGAAACACTTATCAATGATCATTATGACGATGTGCAAAACCGCAAAAATTCCGGTGTCGTTAGCCCGGATGATAGCTTTGTGCTGTATAGCGCCCTCGTTGATAATATGTCCGATGGGGCTATTATCTATGCGGAAACTGGTGAGTTAATCTTCGCCAATGCAAGCGCTTGCCAGATGATAGGTCTTAGTTTTGACCAGATGACAGGGCACACACAAGCGCCGACGGGGTGGCATTGTATTACGCCAGATGGTGCGGTGGTGGCGGAGCACGACCTGCTCGCTGTGATGACCCTACAAAGTGGCATCACCCAGAAAAATGTGGTTATAGGCATCGTTCATCACCCAGACGCGTCACCTGTTTGGGTTTCGATAGACACCCAACATATTACCCACGAAGAAACGGGTAAGACGATGATTATCGTATTGTTCACCGATATATCAAAGTCGTATCATGCAGAAAAAGCACTCAAGCAGGAGCAAGCACGAATGCAATCAGTGCTAGAGAGTATTCCGGGGACAATCTTCACCTTTAATCGTGACCATACAATTTTGGAAATGTATAGCGCCATCGCCACAGAGGAAGGGCAAAATTACGAGCGATTCATCGGTAAGACGTTGCGTGAATTTGTCCCGCCTGAACAGGCACAATTAAGCGAAGAAGCCATTGACCGTGTATTCAGCACCGGAAAAATGGAGAAACGTATTTCTACGTCATATACCGGACGATTCTATGATACCCGCGTGACACCAATCCAGCAAAATGATGTCATTACCAGCGTTTCCATGATTTCGATTGAAGTCACAGATTTAATCGAAACTGAACGCGAACTTAAACGCTCACAAGCACAAATGCAAGCTATCCTCCATAGCGTACCAGGGGCTATTATTTCAGTGGATTCTGACCTCATCATCCACTTTATACACAGCGCCCCCGCCCGCCAAAGTGGTTTGGATCAAACGCAATATGTGGGTCAAAATTTGCTGGAGGTTGTACCGGAATCCAGCATAGATGTCACGCGTGAGACTATAGTGAAGGTCTTTGAAACAGGCGAAATTGCCTCGTTTGAAGCCATCGCGCAATCCGGTTTGTGGTATATCGTGCATGTCGCGCCAATTATGCAGGGCGATGAGATTTCACTCGTCACGTTGATGAGCCTTGATATTACCGAACGCAAACAGGCGGAAGACGCGCTCAAACGCTCAGAAGCGACCAATCGCGCTATCCTGAATAGTCTGCCGGGTTCCATCCTTACAGCCGATCAATCCGGCAATCTTCTCTCCTCCTATATTGTGAATCCACAGGGCGAGAAGGTTGATGAGATTCCTGAATCTGCCACTACTGTCTTTGACTTGGTCAACAAAGAGAACAGAGAACATATTGCACGGATCAGTGAACACCTCACCCGCGCCTTTAAAGACAAGACCATCACACATAGCGAAATCATTGGTAGAGATAATCGCTGGTACGATGTGCGGAGCACACCAACGTTAGAAGATAACACCGTGATCGCCGCCACATTTATCGCGCTGGACATCCATGAGCGCAAATTGCTGGAACAACATAAGTTCGATGTCGCGCTGGAAAAAGAACGTGTGCAGGTGATGTCACAATTTATTGCCGATGCCTCGCATGAGTTCCGTACACCCCTCGCCGCCATGAATACCAGCCTTTATCTGCTCCAACGTGTGCAGGATGAGGAAAAACGACAACATCGAATCGATCAATTACAACGCCACATCAATTCGATTACCCAACTTGTCAACGATCTATTGACGATCTCGCGTTTAGATGGTGGGGTGCGTTTTACAATCCATGAGTTCAACCTCAATAGCTTGTTGTTACAATTGATTGCCCACCTCAAACCGCGCTTAGATTCAAGTCAGATTACGGTAGAGACCCATCTTGACCCGGATACAGAATGGATGATTGGTAGTGGCGAGGAGCTTAAAATCGCATTCAAGAAATTGCTGGAAAATGCGATCCGGTATACAGAGGAAAGCGGTCAGGTGAACATCTCTACCCAACGCAACGACGATATGGTTGAGATTATTATCAAAGACAATGGCAGGGGGATGAGCAAAGAAGAGCAAAAACGGGCACTGGAACACTTTTACCGCTCGGATACATCGCATACCACGCGGGGCTTTGGGCTTGGGCTACCCATCGCCTACAAAATTATAGAAACACACTGTGGGCATGTTATTCTTGAAAGCGAAGTTGGAGTCGGTACAGAAGTGGTTATTCGCCTTCCGGTTGAGGGGTGCTTCGGGAGCGCTGATGATGCTACGCCCCAATTCGGCTAACTGATATACTGTTTTACAAGTTGCCGTAGCTCTGAAATACGGAAGGGTTTTGGCATAAATTCGTCACAGCCCGCATTAAACGCACGCGGACGATCATTAGACTTCGCCTCCACCGCGACTGCAATAATCGGAATATAGGCAATCTTTGAATTGCCCCGAATCTCTCGGATGACCGCCCATCCATCCTTACCCGGTAAGCGTAAATCGATCAGAATCAAATCAGGATCGACCTCGTAAATAGCGTTGACGACGGTGTTGCCATTATTCACCCAAACAACCTCATATCCGCGATTCTCTAATGCGGTGATGATTAACTGGGCGTTTTCTTTTGAGTCCTCAACTAATAAGATGGTAGCCATTTACGCCTTAATACGGGCTATAATTAAACCTACAATAGTCTAGATAGATTATAATCTAGGTTGAGCATAGATTGTGTTTACGAATGCTCTAACTACATTGTATGGCAGAGATGTTGGATTAAGGGTGAAGGTTCATGAAGACTTTCTGAAATCTGCATCAATTTGGTCAGAAAGTTATCAATTATTGCTTATAATTTAGGATTTACGCACTTGCACAATGTAATCACTCATAAAGACAGATTGCCACACCTTGACAACAAGTTATCAGTAATTAGTTATTAGCAAAAAAATGACAACAAGCCAAGAATCAAACAGTTTACTGATGACTCACTGAAAGCTAAGAACTGTGAATTGCGTAACGTCTATAATTATACCGTAAAATCATCGTTTTAATTGTCTAAGGGTTGTAAGAAATACTTATAGATTACGTCGGCTTTGTTGAATGAATAAGGTCAATAAGCATAGCTATTCTATGACCGCCTGACATTAGGTGACACGATAGCTGTTTGGCATCCCCAGTCGTGTC
>DAOTXB010000192.1:0-6816 GCA_034435575.1 Anaerolineae bacterium | reverse complement strand
CGGGCGGTCTGCCAACCGGCGCTCAGGCAGTGGATTCCGGTGCAGGTGGAGGCACAACGGCTGATTTTATCCCCGGCGGCGTGATCGAAAATAGTCGTTATGTCGCGGGGCAACAATTGCGAGTCGCCCGCCAAGCGCTGAATATTCGCAATGAACCGAATCTATCAACAAGTACGGTAATCGGCACGGCGGTTTTTGAGGAATACGTGGCGATTTTAGCCGGTCCGGTGAATGCGGATAATGTGGAATGGTGGCGAGTGCAATTGGCGAGTGGCTTACAGGGGTGGATCGCCGGGCAGATTGACGGCTTCAACACCCTCGCGCCATAAATAAGCTACGATGATTAGATTTATACTACGTGCCACACTGATAGCAATGTTCACGATAATTGCCTTCAGCGCGTCCATTATCGCTGTCGGGCAACAGGTAAATGCATCAATGCTGGCGTACATCACACGTCCGGGCATAACCGCACCGGGCAACGGCTATATCATGGATATATCACGCGGGTTGCATGTACAATTTGCCGATGGACAGGAAACGTTTGCTGGGTTGCCCTTAGCGGGGAAATCACTGCTGATGATGCGTGCTGATGTGACGGTTGAATCGCAAGAAATCACAGTTGTGCCCTTTCATGTTCGCATTCGCTATGAGGACGGCTTTATCGAACGGCTCGATTTTGTGGGGGTGCATGATACCGAACCGGCATATTCACCTAACATGCGATATGTCGCCTTTACCGCCGAAATAACCACGCTCTTTATCCACGATACCCAAACTGAGCAAACTCACCGGATTGATTTGGACATCCCAGCACAGGCACATCTATTTTCGCCCACCTGGTTACCGGATAATTGCAACATTCTTTTTGTTGTTGATCCGCAAGAAGAGCCAGATTTTTTATTGCGCTACGATGTGTGTACGAATACCACACACACTGTATACAGCGGTATTGAGTACGATGTGTTTACCCCGCTAGCGCTGTCTCCATCAGGGCGTTATGTGGCGATGGGAATCTTCGGCACCAGTTATGCCACCCGTGAATTACAGGTGCTTGACCTAGACACTGGTGACTTGATTTTTCCGAATCGGAGCCTCAACCATGCCAGCTCACAGCGCACGTTGACATGGTCATCTGATAGCGAGCAATTGTTATTTTCTGGACGGGTGCGGGGCGGTGGAGATGCAGATATTTATCGCTTTGCACCCACCACACGCGACTTAGAATTAGTGTATGATTCGACGACAGAAGATCGCTATCCTGTATGGTCACCGGGTGGTACACAATTGGCGTTTACCGCCACACAACAGCGCAATAACGGGCTGGCTAATGGACTATTTATCATGGATGCAGACGGCACGAACATCCGTCAAATCCACGATCTCGACTCTCTTCTCGTGACAGCGATCACCTGGTTGCCTTGACATCAAGGCTTCGGCATTGACTAAGCGTAGCCCAATCGCCCGATTCATGAAGCATTCTCCTGTTGTACAATGATTCATTATGGACGTAAGAGAGAAAATGGACGCATCACAATGAAGAAACCCCTATTTTTAGTGCTTCTACTGGTCATTATGTTCGGCGCATTGAGCGTTATTCCCGCACTTGCACAGGATGACAACACCACACAGGAACAACCGTATTTCCCTGCATGGGACGGCGAATCGCGCTTTACGATTCTGATTATGGGTATGGACAGGCGACCCGGCGCACGCGATACACTGCGCGTTCGTACTGATGTGATGATTTTGTTGAGCATCGACCCGCAAACGCAAAGCATCGGCATGTTGCATATCCCGCGTGATATTCATCTTGTACCGCCCAACAGCCCCAATTTCATTCGTGCCAACACGCTGATGGTGGAAGGTGAAGAGCTACAAACCGGCATCGGTCCCTATTATGCGATGGACACAATGCAATATAACTTCGGCATGTATGTAGACCGCTTCATCGCTTTTGATTTTGAGGCATTCATCGCCATTATTGACGCACTGGGCGGGGTAGAGATCACCACAACCTATACCATCAATGATCCTGAATATCCTGATATGAACTACGGGCTTGATCCGTTTTTTCTATCGCGCGGTACGCATCTGCTTGATGGACGTACGGCGCTACAATATGCGCGCACCCGGCATGGTGATAATGACTTTGTACGTGGATTACGTCAACTAGAAGTGATCGAAGCGGTTTATGAGCGTGTCACGGGTGATGGGATGCTCCCTTATCTAGTTGGTTTAGCGCCTACATTGTTAGATCAATTGGATCGTAATATCTACACCGATTTACAGCTCCCTGATATGATCCAACTGGCACAATTCGCCTCGAATGTACCGTTCGATAATATTGCTAGCGATACCATCAACGTCAGCCATAACATGACTTATACATTGCCCAGCGGCAACAGTGTGTTTATCCCTGACCGTGAGAATATTGACGAATTACTGGTCGAAGTATTCGGCGAAAACTACTATGTGCGCTGACGGTACACACGAGGAGATACCCCGATAACCTGTTTAAACTGACGCGAAAAATAATTGCTATCATCAAAACCGACCCTCACTGCGATCTCGCTCACGGTGAGGGTTTTGTCATTCAATAGGGCACACGCCTTCGCAATCCGCAGCCGAATAAGGTACTGAATCGGCGATAGATTGAAGGTTTCTTTGAATAATCGTAAAAAATGGGTGGTGGAAAGATGTGCGGCTCCCGCCAGATCATCGAGCGACAACGGCTGATGATAATTCGTCTCGATCAAGGTCAGTGCCAATGCTAAACGCCCGACTGATTCGCCCCGTGTTTCATCAATTTTTGAGGCATATAAGCGCGAGAGCATAACCACCAATTGCAAAAATATCGCCTCAATCATGCTAGCGTACCCAACTGATTTTTGTTTATATTCCGCCAGAATGATGTCCAACATGCCATCAACCTGTGTGAGTGACTGCATGGACAACCGCAACAAATTATGCATGGGATGATGGGCACGATATAACGGTTCCACTACGAATAAGGCTTGATAACCCGCTAATTGCTGTATGTCGCCCGCCTGTGGGAGCATTGCCCGGGGGTCATACATCATATTACACAGGCGCAACCCCTCACATGCTTCAAACCCATGTGCCATATCACCATTTAAGACGAAAACATCCCCCGCCGTCAGTGGATATTGCCCATTATCGGTCAGGTGTAGTGCCGTACCGCCAAGAATAATCACCAGTTCAGAAAATTCGTGTGTGTGCACCTCAAAAGATTTGACTCGTAACGTATCGCGAGAAATTTTAAACCGGAAGTTATCTGAATTGGTGATTGTGGTATAGGGAAATACTTTTATCATGGTGAGATTATGCTAATTTTCGATAGTTTCGTGAAGGCATATCCATTCACCTGTCATTATACTGTACATATATAATGCTATAAATCCGTTAATGAGTATATTTTTTATGGAGAAAATCAACTATGAGTAGAGTATCCGCTGAGCAAATCCAACAATTTGAACGTGATGGCTTTTTTGTCCTTGAATCGGTGCTTTCCGGCAACGTGTTAACCGCATTGCGTGAAGAATGTATGCGTTATATCGACGTTGCCGACCAAGAAATGGAAGCTAAAGGCTTAAAATCCAACGGCATCAATCATTATAAAAAGCGCTATTTCATCGCAAACCGTAGTCCAGAAAACAAAATTATGACCGATTTTTTATTTGGCGATCTGATGGCAGACATCACACAGGCGACTCTTGGTGATGATGTCTATCTTTTCAATGAGCAATATGTTGTCAAAGCCGCTGACACCGACACCAAATTTAGCTGGCATCAGGACTCAGGCTATATTAGTCATTATCACGCGCCCTATCTGTCTTGTTGGGTCGCGCTGGATGACATGACGGAAGAGAATGGGACGATTTATGTTCTGCCGTATGGACGCGATGGACGCAACACTAAAGATGAACTGATCGACCATCGCACGGATGAAAAGACAAATGACAAGATTGGCTATCATGGTGATGATCCGGGTGATCCGGTTATTGTACCCGCCGGATCGATTGTCGTCTTCAGTAGCCGGACATTCCATCGCAGTGGTGCAAATACTACAGATAATTATCGTCGGAGCTACCTCGCGCAATATTCCGCAGAGCCGATTATGAACAAAGACCGCACAGCACTATGGCGACGAGCAGAACCACTGCTTAAAAATGGTCAACGAATCACTGTTTGACGATCAATACGGCTGAGTTTAGTCTATCAATGATGATTGAAATAACACAAAAACATGGAGATATGCACACATGACGACCTTTGATAATGCCTTGACCTCTGATGCGTTTTTCGCCGATCCTTACCCAATTTATCGACAATTACGCGAAGAAGCACCGGTATACTGGTCGGAAATATGGAGCGCATGGGTGTTGACACGCTACGATGATGTGATGAAGGTGTTAAGACACTCTGACTTATTTTCTAGTGCTGGACGTGTGCGCTATCTCTTAGAACAATTGCCGGAAGAAACCCGACAACAAGTGAACGCGCTGGAACGCCACTATGATATCGGACTGGCACATTCTGACCCACCCGACCACACACGCGTACGCAACATTTTGACGAAGATATTTACTCCGCGCATGGTAGAAAATTGGCGAGGGCGCATCACTGATGTCGTCAATGCCCTGATTGACAAAGTCCAAGCACAGGGTCACATGGACATCATCCATGACATTGCATACCCTTTACCCGCGACAATCATCGCGCAGATGCTGGGTGCGCCGGATAGCGATATTGACCGTTTCCGTGAATGGGCAGTGGCGATCAATCGCTTGTTCGAAAAAGGTGGGCGCATGACGGATGAATCAGCGCTAGACGCACAACATAGTCTCTACGGAATGCGCGATTACATCCTCAAATTGTCAGACATTAAGCGCCAACACCCGACCGACGATATTATCGGGCGATTAGTCTCCGCAGAAGACAACGAAGAGCGTTTAAGCAATGCAGAGCTTGTATCCACCTGTGTGACATTTTTCGTCGCCGGTCATGAAACCACCACAAATTTAATTGGTAACGGCATGCTCGCGCTTCTACAACATCCAGACCAAATGCAAACATTAACGCAAAATCCGTCGCTTATCGGCACCGCAATAGAAGAAATGCTCCGGTATGATCCATCAGTCCCGCGTGGATGGCGTATCGCCAAAGAAGATGTAGCAATTGATGGGCACACGATCCAAAAGGGCGCGTTAATCTTCCCGATTTTAGCCGCCGCAAACCGCGATCCTGATTATTTTGACACACCAGACATATTTGATATTCAGCGCGAACAAAGGAGACATCTAGCATTCGGTTATGGTATTCATTTTTGCATCGGCGCACCATTAGCACGATTAGAGGGTGCGATTGCGATCAACACCCTATTAGCACGCTTGCCGGATGTGAGAATTATAGATGATATGACACTTACATGGCGGCATGATGTCGCTATTCGTAGCCTGAACGATTTACCTGTGCAATTTACGCCATCTGCTTCTGCTTGACGTTAACTAACCATTGTTGCAACGGTGCCATTGCAGTGAAGTGGTCAACAACCACATCGACAATATCCGGCGAGGTCAGTACAGCCCGATCAATCGCCGGTTGACGTATCCACAATCCGCGATACTTGAGCAATTCAGCACGGAGATGGTCAGATGGTAAACCGCGTGGCACGTTTTTATAGGTGTCGCCACCATCCACCTCATAAACACCGCCCTTCTTAAAGTCGTCAAGCAATGATTGAAGCGCTTCACCGAGTGCATCGTGCAAAACAGCTTCACGGTAAGCGGTCATCATCGGTTTATCAAAACCAAACATGCCCGCCATCAATCCCGCGCTGTGCGATTCAATTTGCATCCCAAATCCCGGTTCTTGCGTCTTCTTGCCGTCGCCTTCCCAGAACATAAAGGCGATACGGTCTTTATAGGGGGTTTTATCCTTGCTAAAACGCGTATCCCGATTAATTCGCATCAATGACCCACTACCGTTTGTGCTGAGGTCATAGCGGATGTGTGGAGAAATCTTCTGCAAACGTTCGCCCACTTCATCAATAAACGCGAGTGTGGGTTCTTGGAGTTGTGTTTTATATGTTTGCTTATTGGCATTAAACCACTCACGCGTGTTGTTTTCACGTAGTGCAACGAGAAAATCTAAGCCTTGTTTAGGAAAGCCTTTGAAGCCCATTATTTACCCTTTAGTGCTGTAGTGAATGTATGTTCTATTTTAGAACAAATGTATATTTTTGTCAACGAGGGACTATGTATTTTTAAAGTAGATTTCTTGGGATGTTTATAGCAGAAATGGTAATGCCTCCGGCGAACCGAAGGCATTTTTGTGTGCAAATTAATGCACGTTGGCGGGAACGCCTCTAAAGGCAACTCCCCGTAAAGAGGGTTATAAGAGGCGAACCTCCACCATATGACATAACATTATATGATCACCTCCCTTAACTAGACCAACAGATAAGCGAAGTGTACCATGACTTTTCTCTGGACGCAAATGAGAGCGTCTAACGTTCATAAATGATCTTAAGGGGTCAACTAACCTTTGTCGAATTTTTGCTTATTCAGCGGTAAAATGAAAGCATAGTTGAAATACTAAATTATAGGAATACGGTATGAAGCGTGAAGACGTTGCATCACTCACAGAAGACCAAAAAATTGAACGTATTCTTGCTTTACAGGCAAAATTAGATTCTCTTACGACTCCACTTGAAGAAGATTCAACACCTCACAATTTACAGCAGACTTTGACACAGAATCCTGAGTTTGTGGAAGGCTTACTCAATACAAT
>DAOTXB010000191.1:0-4600 GCA_034435575.1 Anaerolineae bacterium | reverse complement strand
ATGCCTGTGGGGTGCCGATGTATGCCATGATTGGCGGGATTACGGGCGCAATCGGGGCATTCTTATTCAACCTGACCGTGCGGATTGTCGGTGGGTTAGAGATTGAAGTCTCCGGCGCAATCTCCGCAGAAGGGGATGCCTCACCACAGAAGCCTATGGGCAAATCGGTCTATATCCCTGAGGATGATGACCCGTTTTCAGACGCTACATTTCGTCAGTGACCTATGCTACACTGTGAATATTGCTGACAATTATCTGAAAAAAAGCGAGTATGCGTCATAAATATGATCTGGATTTGAGCATTCATGGTGAACAAATCCTTGAGGTTCTCAAAATTGTCGTGGACGCTCCGGCGAAAATCCCTGGCGACAAATTTAGCAAAATATTACACCGTTTTCCGCGTCCAGAAGGCGGGTTATACAGCCGTTCGGACTTGATTTACGGGTATCGTCAATTGGCGGGCACACGCGGGTTACCCCCGTTCGATGATCGTATCATACTGGAGCGCCTGCGCCGTAAACCGATCCGCACAAGTTCCGGCGTGACACCGGTGACCGTGTTGACGAAGCCGTTCCCGTGTCCCGGGACGTGCATCTTCTGCCCCAATGATGTACGGATGCCGAAGAGTTATTTGAGTGATGAACCGGGGGCACAACGCGCCGAACAGAACAGTTTTGATCCCTATTTACAGACCTATTCACGCCTGTTGACGATGTATAACACCGGACACCCGACGGATAAGATCGAATTGATTGTGTTGGGTGGTACATGGTCGTTTTACCCAGAAACCTATCAAATCTGGTTTATTAAGCGCATGTTCGACGCGCTCCATGATTTTGGCGTGGGCGATGCGCGTGATGTGAATGATCGCTCGCAAGAGGTTGAGGATGCCCTGCGCGAAGAATCTCAATTACACCCGGAGCGTAATATCACCAATGTCACGGTGATGGGGATGGAATTGCAACAGAGTTACAATCAGGTAGTGCAGAACATCTATAAAGAAGAAATGTATCGCTCGCGTGAACTGGTGGAAGAAATCGCCACAGGCACACGGGAACGCTCCCCGATTGATGAATACGCCACATGGGAAGAACTGGAAGAAGCGCATCGTTTTAATGAAACGGCGGCGTTACGTTGTGTGGGTCTGGTGATTGAAACACGCCCTGACCACATCAGCCCGGAAGAGGTTTTACGCATTCGTCGTCTGGGCTGTACGAAGGTACAAATTGGCTTTCAAAGCCTGAACGATGATGTGTTGCGCCTGAATAAACGCGGGCATCGAGTAGCGGCGACCCGTTATGCGGTCAAATTATTGCGTCAGGCAGGGTTTAAGGTGCATGCCCATTGGATGCCGAATTTATATGGCTCCACGCCCGAACTTGATGTTGAGGATTACGAGCGCATGTTCGGCGACCCTGACTTTCGCCCGGATGAACTCAAAGTGTACCCGTGTTCGTTGATCGAAAGCGCGGAATTGATGCAATATTATCAGCGGGGCGATTGGCAACCGTACACCCATGAGGAATTGCTGTACACGCTGACGGAAGTGTTTAAGCGCACGCCGGAATACTGCCGTCTGACCCGCGTCATCCGCGATATTCCGGGGACGGACATCGTGGAGGGCAACAAGATGACCAACTTCCGGCAGGTAGCGGACAAAGAAATGGTACGCCAGAACGCCCGCACGATGGACATCCGTGCCCGCGAGATTCGCCAGCAAAAAGTGAGCGCCGATGATCTAACGTTGGATACAGTGTGGTATGACTCCGCGACGAGCGATGAAGTGTTCTTGCAATACATCACCAACGATAATGACCGTAAAATCGCCGGATTTTTGCGCCTGTCGTTACCGTTCAAAGATGTTGATCCGATCACGGAAGAATTGCGTGATTGTGCGATGATCCGTGAGGTGCATGTTTATGGGCAGGCGATTGGCATCGGGGAAAATACTCCGGGACGCGCACAACATCTGGGGTTAGGCTCTCAGTTGATCGAACATGCGGTGGCACTCGCCAGTGAACGCGGATACACAAAATTGGCGGTTATCTCTGCGATTGGCACACGGGAATATTACCGTAAACGTGGATTTGAGGACGTTGATTTGTACCAAATCCGTATGTTGGATGGTGAGCATATCTAGCACAAAGTGAAATGGGAGCACACATAGATGCTCCCTCACTACTCGTTCTTATTTATAAACCAAGCTCTTAAAATTCTGGCGCAGGGCTGAGTGTGACCTCGACATCACCGATGTTGTCGTCTTCCATCCATTGCGTGAGGTAGAGTGTGTACTCGCCGGTTTCGGGGATGATGAACCCTTCAATCGCTGAGTTATAATCCTCATTATCAAGATCACGGTCATCATTCGCATAGAGCGCATCGCCGTTTGGATCAACAATCACGATTAATGGGTCGATACTGCCGTCGGCTGATTCTGCCACGATGTCGATGATGTTGCCCGCTTCGCCCAAAAAGGTGAAGGTGTAATATTCTTCTGGATAGAGCACAATAAATTCGGTGAAGTCATAAAATAACCACCAATCAACCCGTTCTGTGCGACGGGCGAGGATATGCGCGAGATAATCACTGGCTGATTGCTCCATCTCCCCGAGCAGTTCATATGCCCAGGCGCGATTATTGAGCGTAAAAGCGTCATCGGGCGAAAGTTCTAATGCCCTGTCATAATCTTCAATCGCAAGCGTATATTCTTCTAGCTGTGTAAGCGCCCATCCACGCCTATATAATGAAACCATGTCGGTAGAATCAAGTTTGATAGCACAGGACAAATGTTGCACCATAGCGACATAATCGTCTTCCGCTAGCGCTTCGTCCGCCAATATTGTGTATTCCTCGCTTGGCACACAATCGGTTGGTGATAGGTCAAGATCATCTGAATCTTGCGCGGTTGTCGCTGTGGTAACCGTTATCGTCAATAATAGCGCGAGGCTGACCGCGCATAAACGGGCAAAAGACAACATATGTATTTATTCTCCGTGTTCGTTTTGATGAGCGAGCTACAGGGATTTACCCCGCGTAAGCCCTCTCATTATTTATTGTAACAGGTGACTAAAGCCACAGGGATTAAGAAGCTCGGCGAATGCCCACCGTTTTGCCTATGGGTCGCCTTGGATATAGTGATGCGCCACAGTACGCCGTAGAATATCGTATAAACAAAACGAAACTTAAGCGACGAATGGACGCTACTCATGATTGATATGTTGTTTGGTGCGTTTTTGATTTTCGTTCTCCGTGTGATGAACTATGCCATCAGTACCCTCAGGCTGGTCACGATTACACGACAACGACGTATGCTAGCGGCAACGCTTGCCGCAGTAGAGGCGTTTATCTTCGCTGTAGTGATTGCAAACATCGTCAACGACCTGAACAATGTGCCGAATCTGGTCGCTTATTGTTTTGGCGCGTCGATTGGTAGTTATGCCGGGATGTTTTTGGAAGCGCGGTTTATCACGGGTTATGTGATCTTCAATGTGATTTCTAATGAAAACGCCCATGCGATGGCGGCGAAACTCCGTGATGCAGGTTTTGGTGTAACCGAGACTTATGGTGATGGGCGCGATGGTCTGGTGACGACATTACGCAGTGTGGTGAATAAGCGCGATGTCAAACGGATCAATGGACTGGTCAAACAGCTTAACCCGAACGCTTTCATCACCATTGAAGAAGCACGTACCGTGCAACGTGGGTGGGTACGTGCTGGTATGCCCGGACGTGACAAAAACTTGTAAATTAGCGCGTGTTTTGGTCTGATTCAATTATGACTATGACGAAGTATTTCACGCGGAAAATGCCATTATCAGCGCAATCTAAAAATAATATTGTCTTTTGTCATCATTGAAACCGCTCTCTAAATGTCCCTAAAACGTCCTGTTATCGTTATGTTTGCCCAAATGACCGTTAAGGATCAATAAAGAATAAAGGTTCCGAAACGTTTCAAATGGGCGATTTTGGGATTTTAGTGGCGTTGTATTGATATTATGTAAACGATTACTGATGTAAATAAAACAACTCGCTAATGTGTGGCTCATCAGAGCGTTGGCATAGACTATGGATGGTTGTTACAATCGATTCATGTCTGCGTATGACTCATTGTCACTGAACAATGTGAGCAGATATTACTGTTTTAAGTTATTTGATTTTACGGAGTAAACATATGACAAAGAAGTTACTAATACTCGTGCTGTTGATCGCCATGGTCGCACTTTCCGGCATTGGCATTGTCAGCGCACAAGACGACGAAATGATGTTTGAATGTGCTGAAGGCGAAGCAACTATCACCGTCGCCGGTGGTGCTGTTGGTTCTGAGCTGGAGCTTGGACAAGAACAAGCCGCAGGTTACATGGAAGCCTGCCCGAATATCACCATTGAATTCCTTGAAATGCCGAACTCCGCCACTGATCGCCTCGGTCTGTATCAGCAATTCTGGTCAGCACAGAGTAGCGAAGTTGATCTGTATCAGGTAGACGTGATTTGGCCCGGTATCATCGCCGAACACACCGTTGACCTGAACGAATATCTGGACGAAGACTTCATCGCGCAATACTTCCCGGCGATGATCGAAGGTCAGACCATTGATGGCGCA